>CATZIR010000107.1 GCA_958420145.1 uncultured Eubacteriales bacterium
TTTCTTAGCACTTTAGCAAATACCATTGCCACATTGGTTGAATAGTCACAGCCAGTTTGCACTGGTGGAATGCTAAACCTAATGTTGTGGCTAAGTTTTTCATTTTCACGAACTGCGTCGCCTAAATATTCATTAATAACACATAAAAGGTCTTTGTCTACTTTTTTGAATAAATCCATAGTAACTCCTAAGTAAAATACATATTATAATAACACTTTTTAGTGTATAATACAATCATTTTTTTAATTATTGTTTATTATTTTGCTTTTGCTAAGGCTCATTATTAACTAAAAAAGTTGAGAATTTTTTCAAAAAACACTACACAATTTTTTGGATTTATGGTATATAATATATGGTAAATATTTAGGGAAATGGCTTTGGCTGTTTTTTTATGGACAAAAAATGGAGATGAATTATGCTAAAAATATTAAAAAACTTAAGTTTTAGACAATGGATATTCTTTATATTTGCAGGGCTTATGATAGTAGGTCAAGTTTTTATAGAGTTGCAACTTCCAGAGTATATGGAAAAAATTACAAGTGCTTTGCAAACAGGTGGAGCAACCAGCGAGATTTTGAAAAACGGTGGAATAATGATTGGTTGCGCACTAGCAGGTGGAATTATTTCTATCTTGGTTGGATTAATTTCATCAAGAATCGGTGCTAAACTTTCTCAAAATCTTAGAAGCAAGGTATACGACAAAGTAAATAGTTTTCACCAACAGAAATGCACAGATTTAGCGTTGCAAGTTTGATTACTCGTTCTACTAACGACATAACACAAGTTCAACGCACTATTGCAATGGGCTTTCAAGTTATAGTCAAAGCACCGACAATGGCGATACTTGCAATTTGCAAAATTGCTAGCAAAAGTTGGCAATGGTCACTTTCAACTGGTGTAGCAATTTTGATGTTACTAATTAGCACATTAATCATCATCGCTCTATGCTTGCCAAAATTCAAAATTATTCAAAAACAAACCGACGACCTAAACAGAATTACTCGTGAAAACTTGACAGGACTAAGAGTTATCAAAGCATTCAATGCAGAAAACTACGAACAAGGCAAGTTTGACAAAATTAACACAGACCTAACCAAAACAAACATTTTCACACACAATGCACTATCATTCTTCCAACCAATTATGTTTGCAGTTATTGATGCTCTTTCTATTTCTATTTACGTTATTGGTGCTCTACTAATTTCAAAAACCAGCGATGTGATGACAAAAATTCAACTATTTAGCGATACAATGGTGTTCTTCTCATACGCCATGATGGTGATTTCATCGTTTATGATGCTCATTATGATTTTTATGATTTTACCAAGAGCACAAGTTAGTGCAAAGCGCATTCAAGAAGTTTTAGAAACAAACCCAAGTATTGAAGACGGCATTGGTGTAATTCCAACCGAAAAAGGAACTATTAGATTTGAAGATGTTAGTTTTGGCTATCAAGACGCAAAAGAGCCAGTTCTAAGAAACATTTCATTCGACATCAAACAAGGCGAGAGTGTGGCAATTATTGGTTCTACTGGCAGTGGAAAATCAACACTTGTTAAACTCATTCCAAGACTATACGACGCAACCAGTGGCGAAGTGTATGTCGACGGAGAAAATGTCAAAGACTATAAACTTAGCCAGCTTTACGACAGAATTGGCTACATTTCTCAAAAGGCAATGTTATTTTCTGGAACAATCGAAAGCAATATCGCAATGGGTAACATCAACGGTGAAAAAGTTAGCACCCAAGATATAGAAAACGCAATCAAACAATCACAATCAAGTGCGTTTATCGAAAACCTAAACGGAACATACAAAGCCGAAGTATATCAACAAGGCTCAAACTTTTCAGGTGGTCAAAAGCAAAGAATTTCTATTGCTAGAGCATTATCAAGAAAGCCAGAAATTTTGATTTTCGACGATAGTTTCTCAGCACTCGACTACCAAACAGACAAGAACCTACGACAAACACTCAAACAAGAATTTGCAGACACAACATCAATTATCATCGCACAAAGAGTTGGAACAATCAAAAATTGCGACAAAATTTTAGTGCTAGACAATGGACAAATCGTTGCAAGTGGCACGCACAAGGAATTACTAAAAACTTCGCCACTATACAAAGAAATCGCTTTATCACAACTATCAAAGGAGGAATTAGAAGAAGATGAAACCAAGTAAAAATTATCAAAAGCCTAAAAATATGAAAAAGTCTTTGGGCAAACTTGCTGGCTACTCAAAAAACTATATGCCACTTATTATAACTGCTATTGTCATCTCTCTAGCGTTCTCCGTGTTCTATATGTTTGGACCAAACAAACTAAAAGAACTAACCAATGTTATTGTTAATGGTGTTACTGGAGAAATGGACTGGACTTCTATCACCAAAATTACTCTAGTTTTAGCAATCATATATCTAGCAAGTGACTTATCACTTATTGTAGAAAACTTAATCACAGTAAAATTTTCGCAAAACATATCAAAAAATCTTAGAACAGACATCGACAGAAAAATTAATCGCTTGCCAATAAAGTATATCGACTCCAACAGTCACGGAGAAATACTAAGTAAGATTACAAACGATGTAGACACAATCTCAAACGGACTAAGCAATAGCGTAACCAGTATTTTTAGTAACTTTGCACTTTTAGCAACCACAATCGTGTTTGCATTCATAACAAATTGGATTTTAACATTAGTTACTATTGCTAGTAGTTTAATTGGCTTTATGCTAATTGCACTCATTATGAAAAAATCTCAAAAATATTTCGTGGCTCAACAAAAAGAACTAGGAGATATTAACGGACACATCGAAGAAATATACTCTGGTCAAAGTATTCTTAAAGTCTATAATGCAACCAGCGAAGAAAAAGACAAGTTTGAAAATTTAAACTCAAAACTATATAACAGTGCATGGAAATCACAATTTCTAGGTGGAATGATGATGCCACTTATGAACTTTATCGGCAACTTTTCGTATGTTATCGTCTGCGTTGTAGGTGCAATTTTGGTATCTAAAAATATGACCGATATTGGAACTATCACAGCGTTCATTATGTATGCAAATATGTTTTCTAACCCACTATCACAACTAGCGCAAGCGTTTAATAACTTGCAGTCTACGGCGGCGGCTAGTGAAAGAACTTTCGAGTTCTTGGAAGAAAATGAAGTAGAAGACGAAAGCAAAAAGGTAGCCTACCTAGACCCAGCAAAAATCGAAGGCAATGTAGTGTTTAGCGATGTCTACTTTGGCTACGATAAAGACAAAACAATCATTAAAGACTTTTCGCTATACGCAAACTCTGGACAAAAAGTTGCAATCGTTGGTTCTACTGGTGCAGGCAAAACTACAATCGTAAATCTTTTAATGCGCTTTTACGAAATAGATAGTGGCTCAATCACAATCGACGGCGTTAGCACAAAAGACATCACACGAGAAAATGTTCATGACTTGTTTGGAATGGTGTTGCAAGACACTTGGCTATTCGATGGCACAGTTAGAGAAAATTTGGTCTATAACAAAAAGGGCGTAACC
>CATZIR010000108.1 GCA_958420145.1 uncultured Eubacteriales bacterium
TCTTATTTTGCAATAAAATAATTATGCTTATTGATTAAAAATATCTTACCATTTTTTTGTTTTTTTTCAACTGAGTAGTTTTTTAATTGATTTTTTAGTTTACTGAAAAAACTTTGATTTTTTTACCGTCAAATATACCAAAATAATCTTACTTTTTCTTGTGTGTTTAACTAGCAGTTTAGGTGTTTATTTTACTTATTAATCTCATACAAACCATCGGTGCAGAAGAATAAAAGAGAAAATCATATGAGCATTAATTTACTTTGCTTGTCATAAATACCTTTACGCTATTGCTTCTTATTCTTTTACTTTGAGTGTTGCTAGCGTAGTTTGTAGCGACAGCCTCAACATAGTAGGTGTAAAATTCATTTTCTAAAGCAGTTTTATCTTCAATTTCTATTTGTCCTTTCTTGTTTTTAACTGTTTCAACTAGTTTAAATTCGTCGTCATTAATTCGATATACTTTATACTCCACTTGTGGAAGAGCATTAAAGGTGATTTTTGGCTTGCTTTCAACAACTTCCACGCTAATATTAACTGCTTTTAGTTCATTAAAACTTTTTGCAACTAATTTTGGAGCATATTTTTTATTAAAATGTGCCTTGGTTTTAAAGATTGCAGGAGTGTTAGTGTCAGCAAGCATTAATGCGTGATTATTCTCCAGTTCTTGGCTGTCTAACTCAACTTCTACAACGCCATTTGGAATGTCGAAATTGTCAGGTTTTTCGCTAGAATAGACCTTTTCCATACAACTTTTTAACATACTTGTACAATATGTTCCACCATTATTGCAACCTTCTAACATATACTCTTTATCGCCAGTGCTGTTGCCGAGCCAAATACCAAAAGTATGTTGTGTAGTGTATGCAACCGACCAAACATCGCTGTTAAGATTGGTGTTTTTTATACCAACAGTGCCAGTTTTTCCTGCAACTTGGTATTTTAGAGAGTGTAGTCTACTGCTTGTACCTTTTTTAACGCCAGACTCAAGCATTTCAGTCATCAAATATGCCGTTTCTGGCGACATTACTACAGTTGTTTTTCGCTCATTATTTGAGTAAATCACATTGCCGTTTTTATCGCAGATTTTTCTAATGAATTTCGCTTCGATATACTCTCCATTGTTGCTAAAAGGTAGGTAGGTGTTAACTAGTTCTTTCACTGTAGTTCCTTTGGTTAATCCACCAAGAGCAAGAGCGTAGTTTTTATCGTTTTTGTCAAATTTTAAACCACAACTTTCAGCCATTTTTTTACACTTTTCAATTCCAGTTACTTTCATAATTTTGATTGCAGGAATATTCAAACTTTTTTCCACACTTTCAGTCGCCGATATATAGCCGTAATACTTGCCACCAACATTTTGTGGAGTGTAACCAGAAAAACTTGTTGGCTCGTCCAAAATAGGGGAAATTGGGCTGATTAGACCTTGTTCCAAACTTGGTGCATACACTAAAATTGGTTTTATGCTAGACCCAGGGGAGCGTTTCATCTGCACAATGTCGTAGTTGCTTTTGCCACCAAAAGCCAAAACTCCACCAGTTTTGTTGTCGATTATAATTCCAGCGCTATCGGCAATATTGCCATATTCGTTTTGATGATAAAATTCTGCATTATTAACACTACTAAGTAGTGAATTTTGTGCCGTTTTGTCCATATACGAAAAGATGTAATAGCCTTTTGTTGCTAGGTCTTTTTCGCTAATGTTTAGAATATTGCAAGCTTCGTCAATCACTGCTTTTTCGTAAAAATTTTGGTTTTTTATTGTCTGTTCGTTAACTATGATTTTTTCTGATTTCGCTTGCTCGTATTCACTTTGAGTAATCACATTGTCTTTTAGCATTTCGCTTAGCACTAAATTTCTACGCTTTAAGCAATTTTCTTGGTTAAAAATAGGGGAGTATGTTTTTGGTGATTTTATAAGTCCTGCCAAAATTGCACTTTCGCTAATACTAAGTTTACTCGCTGGCTTGTTAAAATATGTTTTGCTGGCATTGTCCAGCCCATATGCGCCATTGCCAAAATAGATTGCATTTAGGTAAGTTTCTAAAATCTCGTCTTTCGGTAGTTTTTTCTCCATTTTTAGAGTGAGTAGCATTTCTTTAATTTTTCTGTCAAGCGTCTTTTCACTAGACAAATGGGTGTTTTTTATTAGTTGCTGACTAATTGTGCTAGCACCTTCTTTGCTTGAGCCACTCTTTATGTTGTGGTATAAACTCACCAGTATTCGCTTGTAGTTTAGACCATTATGGCTATAAAACTTTTTGTCCTCGATGCTCAAAAAAGACGCAGGAACATATGCAGGTAAGTCGCTGAGTTTAACCTTGCTTTTTTGATTAGATGTTTTGGTTAGTGGCTCATTTTCGCTGTCAAAAATACTGATTTCTGCATTGATTTGTTTTAGTTTATCTTGGTCAAATTTTAGTGTCCTATTTATGCTCATTAGATATGTAAAAACGCCTGCCGACAAAACTAGAAAAATACAAATAAGTGTTATAAAAAATATTTTGAAAAACTGTTTTGCACTAAACTTTTTGGTTTTTGCTTGATTACTCAAATTTTGTTTCATAATTTCCTCTAAACTAGTATTAGAAAATTTTGTCAAAATATGTTTGAAATTTTCAGTTTTTCGTTATATAATAACTAAGTTATTAAATACTAAAGGAAATATATATGGAAAAATACTACAAAATCGTGACTTTTGGCTGTCAAATGAACATTCACGAATCAGAAAAATTAGCAGGTATGCTACGAGAACTTGGATACACCGAAACCGACGACGATATGCAAGCCGATGTGGTTGTGTTCAACACCTGTGCAATAAGAGAAATGGCAGAGCATAAAGCAATAGGAAATATTGGTGCTTTCAAGCCTATTAGACTTGCAAGAAAAAAAGAAGGAAAAGACACAATAATTGCAGTTTGTGGCTGTATGACTCAACAAAAAGCAAGGGCAGAAGAAGTTAAAAAAGTTTTCCCATTTGTCAACATCATTTTTGGAACTCACAACCTTTACGAGTTTAAAGATTACCTTGTTGAATATCAAAAAACGCACTCTAAAGTGTTTGAAGTTTGGGGAAAAGATAAAGACAAAGTTTTGCCAATTGAGAGCGAAAGTTTTAGAACAAGTGGCTATAATGCTTGGGTTAATATTAACTATGGCTGTAACAACTTTTGTTCTTACTGCATTGTGCCATATGTTCGTGGTAGAGAGAGAAGTAGAAGTTTTGACGATATTATCGCCGAATGTGAAAAACTAGTTAACAGTGGCTACAAAACAATCACATTACTAGGTCAAAATGTAAACTCCTACGGCAAAGATCTAAATAACCCAGAATGGACCTTTGCAAAACTAATAGACAGAATTTGCAAGATAGACGGCGACTTTACAGTTTCGTTTATGAGTTCACACCCAAGAGATTTGACTAGCGACATAATTGACGCTATTAAAGACAACGAAAAAATGAGTAGGTCTATTCACCTTCCAGTGCAAAGTGGAAGCGACAAAATTCTAAAACTAATGAACAGA
>CATZIR010000109.1 GCA_958420145.1 uncultured Eubacteriales bacterium
CTGCAACTTCGTGTATTCTTCTTGAATGTTCTTCAATAGGAGTTTGATTGGCATATACTTCGGCAATAACATAGATGTTACCGTCACCATCACAAGCATAGAAGTGACAAGATAGTGGATTAGTGTAACCTGGGTCGATAGAAATATTGTCGAACCACTCTTTGGGGACATCGAATGGGTCAATAACATTGTAGTTCTCATCAAAGTTTGGGTAGACCAAGCCGTTTGATGTAATAAACTTTCCGTCGCACCTGCTCTCTAATTCCTTTTGACTCATTTGAGATTTTAACTTTTTGATTTCGTCTTGATTTAAAAAGGGATTGTCTTGCCAAGAAATTGTTTCAAACCATATATCTTCGTCGTTTCTCTCGTTGAGATACACCTCATTATATACCCAAGTTAGACCCTTTAGGGGAGTCATAGTGCCAAAAATTTCTCCACACTTATCTACCACTCGCATTTTACATTCCATGTAAATGTCTTGTGGTGGTTCTTCATCGAACCAAACATAATCTAGCGATGTTCCCTGAAATTTTTCTCTACCTTGGTCAACACTTTTAAAGCCTATTGTGCTAATTTTGCCCGATACATTTCTAACCAAAATTTTGTCTATGATGCCATACTCCATACTCTCTTTTTTGCCACTTTGCATAATGACATCGACAATCCAATCTTTGTTTAGGTAGTAAAGTATTTTTTGCTGAGCAACATCACGCTGAACCTGAGTTGAAAGCGACACGACCCAGCCGTCTGTTTGTGGCTTGTTAGGCTTGTATGGGTGATTGCCACGAGCAAGCCAAACGGTTTCCACTGCGCCACACTCTGTTGTACCTGTTCTGTTACCACCAAATACCCATCTGTTTTTCTTGTCACACTTATGAAATAGAATTTGCTTTTTATGGACTTTTTCGCCTACATTATATCTTTCAAGCGTATTTTCACTATATCGCCGTCTTTTTTCTAAATACAAACTATCTAACATTGTTAGCAACTTTTGTCTATCCATAATCCTTCCTTTGATTAATTTTTATAAAATAGTAAATAATTTCATATAATAAGTGTGAGATGAAAAAGTTTTTGATTATAACTCTATCAATTACCTTTATTTTGGTATCTATATTTGTGATAAACAGTTCCATTGATGCTGAGCAAGTAAGCACAAACCAAACAAGTGGCTATGCTGTCATCAAAGATAACAACTGTTATTTTTATCGCACAATTAGTTCAAATTCAATGTTTAGTGACAGATTTTTTCTTCTTGAAAAGTCTTACTTCGTAAAAATTTTAGAAAATACAAATAATAACTACTACAAAGCCGAATATAACGGAATAGTGGGTTATGTTCAAAAAAAGGACATTGAGTTTGTAGAAGAAGTTCCGCTTAACCCTTTTTTAGAAGGAATAACGTTTGATATCTACTCTGGTAGTAGCGTAAGCCTAAGAACAGAACCTACAACTCAAAACGGAATAGGCACTATTTTGACTACTCTCCCTGCCAGCAAAAAAGATTTGACCTACTACGGCAAAATTACAGGCGAAGAGAGCATAAAAGGCTTAGGCAACATTTGGTATTACTGCTCTTATAAAACAAGCGATAACAAAGAAATTTTCGGCTATGTCTACTCGCCACAAACTCTAAACTTGTCACCAATAAACGAAAATAGTGAAACGGTTACAACCGTATCAATAAAAGATTATGTTCCAATAAATAGTCTGCTTTACCTAAACTTATCAACTAAAAATTTGATAATTTTAGCACTAACCCTGCCTACACTTGTTATCATCTATTTGTTTATAAAACCTTCAAAAATCCTAAAAGAATAGATTTTTAGCAACAAAAAACACGAATTTTTCGTGTTTTTTTATAAAATTTAGTTAGTTGCTTTGCACTCTGTGAGTGGTCTTAGTGAAAAATATTGCTCTGAGTCTTGAACAACTTCACTAATATCTTTTTCTGATTTTTGCATTTCTTGTTTCAAAAAGTTGTTGTAGTGTTCTTTAATCCAATGCTCTTTTTGAACTAATTGTTCTAAAACGGCTGGAGTGTAACCACTATGTTTTAGTTTAAGCGAAAATTCTTCTAATGCTCTATCTAACTTTCTAAAATAAGTTCTTCTAGTGAGTTTAAGAATTTCCAAGCAAATGTCGGGCTTGATATTGTCTAGGTATCTCATAATTAGTAACCTTGCACTTAGGTTGTCTAGTTTTTCTATGTTGCTATCAACTAGCACTTTTAAGTTAACTAGTAATTTTTTTCTTTGAATCAAACTGATGATTCTCTCTGCATTTTCGATTGTTGTTAAGTGATTGTTTGCTGAATTAATTCCTTGTGTTACCACAAGATTGTCTACTGCATTTGCAATAGTCTCTAATGAATTATAACTGGCTAGCAATGTCTTAGCCCAAATTTTCTGTTTCATACATATCTCCTTTTGCTCGAACATATTATAAAAATCAATCTTTCTCATTGTCAAAGTATTGTGACAAAATTTTACAATATTTTACAAAATTTTACAATATTTTACAAAATTATTTTTATTTATCGAACATCTGTTCTAAATATATCACATTGAACTTGCCAGCAGTCTGTCAACTTTTAATAAAAGTGCCAAAAAATAAAAAAGACACATCTAAATGCGTCTTTTACTATCATATTAATTTGCACCTTGCCAATTTGTAGTGTCATTTGTTTGCTGGGTGTATAAAACATTTGGCTCAACAAAGGTATTGTTAGGCACATCACCCTTTGAAATCTTTATGATTGAAATTTCGTAAGCCACTTTCTTTTCTACCACGCCGTCTTCTCTTTTCTTTTCATATTCACGGCTTTGAATTCTGCCTACCACGCTCACTTTGTCACCGATTTCCAAACTTTTAGTAAATCTTGCATTTCTTCCCCACGCTATGCAAGGAAGGTAGTCGCTTTTGTTATAAGCACGATTAACTGCAAGCAAAACATCACATATTTCTCTTTTGAAAGGTGTTGTTCTAAAAACTGGCTCTTTGCAAATAAAACCTACTAATTCAATTACATTTGTGTTTTGAGTGCTATCGAGACTTTCTAAAATCTCTCTAACAAAAACTGTCAAAACCAACTTGCTTTTTCCATTAACTTGCTTGTTATAACTTCGAAATTGACCATTTAGAGCAATTTCTTTGCCTATATCAAAGTTATACTCACTCATTAATTTTTCAGACACTGTGATTGGAATAACATCCACACTGCTAGATAGTCTAGGCACTTCTAGATCTATTTCATAAAAATTTTCGTCATACACTTTGTGAGATAATCTTGGAAGCGAAACTATCTTTCCTTGTAAATGCACTTTATTGTTGTTCATTTGTTCAAACATATTATTATTTCCTCCTAAATTCGAGCAGATTGCATTCCGTTGTTATCTACAAAATAGTCACCTTGCAAAATCACATCGCCAACATTTGTAACTTTGTAGCCTTTCTTTTGCAGTCTATCGAGCACAATAGGCAAAGCGTCCAAAATGTGG
>CATZIR010000110.1 GCA_958420145.1 uncultured Eubacteriales bacterium
AGTCCAAGACCCGACAGATCAATTGCTTTTTTTACATTTCTTGTGACCATCTTAAGCCACAACATGCCACCGATCACGCAGTTTGTCTTCTTCTGGTTGAGCTCATAAGCTTGCTCAAGACTTTCTGCTTTGACGTATTCCTTGATCTTTAACATCTTATTTCTCCTTTATTAAATATCTGTTATATATAGACTTGTAACACCAGCAATTACATCGCCAGTTATGTCGCCCATATAGTAATTGTTTTTAGGTGTAGTACCTACATAATCATTTACAACAAGAGCATAGACATCGTCTGCTATATGTTCGATTTTAATATTATATTTTGCAAAGTCGCCAACAACTTGTGTGATTATTGTGTCGCCACCTTTTGTGATGCTAGCGATTGTAGCAGGTAGGTTGGCACTGTTTTGTACACTTGGCATTTCAGCACCTTTTTCCTCACACTGCACATAAGAAAGTCTAATATTTTCTTTAATTCTATCAATTTGTTGCTCTAAGGCATTTTTTCCTTCATTAGCCATAAATTACACCCCCGCCATCTTGTCAGCGATTTCGCCAAGTAAATCGTCAACATATTTTGTTATAGCACCAACACTAGGGTATAGAGTTTCGCTTTCTATATTGCTATCATTTATTGCTTTAACCTTGTTTGCATTATCTTCTTTACCACTAATATCTTGGTGTTGAGTGATAAAGTCGCTAGGTTTGGCAGTGCTACCGACAATGTCGCCATTCTCATCGAATATTGCAAGATTTCCAGCAACTGCATTGGTTTTTTTCTCAACATAGTCACTTGGTTTTTTGCCACTATCTTTTAAGTTACCATTTGCATCTAAGCCAGCAAAGTTTCCATCAGTAGCCTCAGCCACTTTGTCAGCCTTGCCACTTGTATCTGGTGTAACACCATCAGTAACATCGAAAGTATATTGATAGCCACTTTCAAGTGTGATAGTGTAAGTGTGCACTAAACCATCAACTTTTGTGTGTTCAATGTTAGAGATACCATAACCTCGTCTCATCATTAAAGTCCACTCGGCACTTTCGCCAGGAATTGCACCTGGTGTTGTTTTTTCTACATTAGGACAATAAACATTACCCTCATAGTGCACAAAGTCAATATAGTTAGTGTTGTACTCGTATTCAGCAGTTTCATTATAATTGCCTCGATTTCTAAAACTTCTACCTTGAATACCTTGCAAACCACGAGGTATTGTAAAGGTAAAATTGAAATCGTAGCCAGTATTGTCGCCAAGTGGTGTTGCATTAACCTCAGCCTTAATACTTTCAGTATCTTCAGCAAGAATTGCAGTTGCATTAGTTGTTATCTTTGCCACAGCGATTGTAAACTCAAAATCGAGTATGTCTTCGATTAAGCATTCGTGCTCATCGTAAGTGCCACGATGAATAACCTTAACATCGAAAGGTGCACCAGGCTCAGCATAAGTAACTTTAATCGTGCCAACAACAATATTTGCTAAACTTAAATGATTATAGGTCCAGTAAATATTTTCAACCACTGCTCTAAATTGGTCGGCACTTAGACCAACTTTTTCATTTAGAATAGGGAACAAGTCGTTCAAATTTCTAAACGAGGCTGGTCTTTCGTCAAAACTATTTGCCATAATTTAATTCTCCTTTTAAGTAGTCATATCGATTTTTCTGCAAGTAACTTCCATTGAGAATGAGCCATCCCAAACTGGTCGTGTTTTGATTACCTCAAACACACTCGCAATTTGTTCGCCATTCGCATTAAGTTCATCGCTTATATACTCATCGTTTTCATCTTTAATATAGATAAGGTCTTCAGCCTGTAAGTATCGATATTTACCATTAACATTGTATTTCTCGCAATTTAACAAGGTAAACGATACGATTGTTCTATCTTGGTCGTAAGCATCGAATATTTGCTTTGAGGTTTTATAAGATTGCCTATAAGCAGCACCTAAGTTCTCGTCAGTTTGCATAAACTCGTTGCTTTCGATTGAATAGTTTTTGCCAATAGCATTACCATAATCAAGTTCATCATCTCGGCTATAAACAAATTCGATTTCACGAGCCTCAACAGTATTTGCACTAATTGTTAAGCCAATCTTTTCAGCAGCCAACAAGGTCGCATTGTTGCCTCTTTGACCCCATTTATCAGCCTTAGAGTAGTTATAGCCCCACCAGGTACAAACCCAACCAGAAACAGTAATTTTAAAGTGGTCGTTCGACAACTTTTGACATTTAACATTTAATCGGTTAGCAGGTGGTGTCATATCTAGGTTTTCGCCACTATTCCACCAATCAGTCCAAGCGATATTTCTACCAACCAACTCGGAGTGAGAGTAAGGTAGTTTTTCAGTTGCTGTCAGCAAACTGTCATTTGTTTTGTATTGGCTTTTGTATATTTGATTATAAACTGGCTTACGAGAACTCATATTTGTGCCATTGATATAGTCGCCGTCAGCGTGATATTTGTTATAATAAATCGTTAAGCCAACCGAGATGTTGTTTGTATCGGTAATAATCTCATCGGTTTCGATGCTTAATGAGATATAGTTTGAAATAGCCTCGTCTCGTCCTTGTATATATTGCTTTGCAAATATACCCCTAATACAAGCCTCCATATATTGAGCACTTAAAGAGTAAGACATATTCAATGGGCTAATTGCGACTTCTTGTGATTTGTCGTTTATATCGGTAATTTGCTGAGTAGTAGCAACATCGATTACATATTCATTGCCATTTGTTTGGTTAATGATATTTTTTTCACTATATGTCTGCTTTAAATCTTTATAATCGTAAGCAGTTAGTGTTGTTAAGATTGATTTTGCCATACTATATACCTCTCGTAATTCTCAATTTTCCAAGAGACACATACATTCTTAATAGACCAACTTGGCACACCTTCAAAAGCACCTCATATACGGTTTGTTGAGATTTAATATATGCTCGTGGTATTTTATAAGCATCGCAAGCAGCCTTAGCCTCGTCAGTATATTCAACCTCGATACCAGCACGGTCGCAAACCCAAGAGATGATTTTTGTTAGATTACAATTACCGCTTGTGTCAATTTGCATAATAGGTACAATGTCGTCCTTTTTTCTTTCAAAAAAATCAATACAATCGAAAGTCCAAACTTCATCGCCTCTATCATTGTTTTTCTCGTCAATGTAGAAAGAGCCTTGATAAATGTCGTCAATGTAAATCTTAGCCATAACATTTTGGAATATTAAGTTTTTCGCATATAACTCATCGATAATATCTTCAGTATCAAATATTTCAACGCTTGCCTTATTAGACGAGATACCAAAGGTCAATTCAGTTTCATCACTAAACTTATCGTTGTCCCATCTAAGAGATTGTAGAGATGCATAATCATAAATACCTGTATAGCCAGTTTTTATTTTAAGTATCTTTACAAAAGCATTTTTCTTACTCCATTTAGATATGTTTAGGCGAATGCTTGTTATTTGGCTGTCCTCTCCAAAACTATACATAAATATGGTTTTGT
>CATZIR010000111.1 GCA_958420145.1 uncultured Eubacteriales bacterium
AGAAAAAGCCTAAAAAATGATTTTTTTAATAAATTTGATAAAGAAATATTGTTGCAAACATATAACATTTTTTAAGCAATCACTTATTAATATTAGTTTTATACTAAAAAAGAATCATAGGGTTTATGATTCTTTCTTGTATTCTAAAATTTTTCTTCTATCACACCACCGCCAAGGCAATATTGCTCATCGTAAAATACCACCCATTGCCCTTCGGTAATCGCCTTTTGCTTTTCGTAGAAAGTGACAGTGATTTTGTTTTCTTCGATTTTAACATGAACTTTTTGGTCAGGTTGACGGTACCTAAATTTAGCATAGCAGTCAAACTCTTTTTCTTTTGGTTCAAATGGTATCCAATTAACTTTATATGTCACAAGTCCATTTGAATATAGGCAGTCTTCTAGACCACAGCAAACATACAAAATATTCTTGTCCAAATCTTTTTTAACAACAAACCAACGCTGATTTTTATCATTTTGTCCACCGATACCAAGCCCACGACGTTGACCGATTGTGTAATACATCAAGCCATCGTGTCTGCCCATTACTTTACCAGTGTCGATGTCCACAATATCGCCCTTTTGATTAGGCAAATATTGACTCAAAAACTCTTTGAAATTTCTCTCTCCTATAAAGCAAATACCTGTGCTATCTTTTTTGTGAGCAGTAGAAAGGTCATACTCCTCTGCTATCTTTCTTAGGTCAGGTTTTAGCATATCGCCGATAGGGAAAAGTGTGTACCCTAATTGGTCTTGGTTTAGTTGATTTAGAAAGTAAGTTTGATCTTTGTTGGTATCAACTGCTTTTTTTAGGTAGGTATAGCCGTTTTTTCTTTCCACTTGTGCGTAGTGACCTGTTGCTATATAGTCTGCGCCCAATTTTTTTGCATATTCCAAAAATGGACCAAACTTTATTTCCCTATTACACAAAACATCTGGGTTAGGAGTTCTACCCCTTTTGTATTCTTCCAAAAAGTATTTGAAAACTCTGTCCATATATTCTTTGCTAAAATTTACAGAGTAGTATGGTATTCCAATTTTATTGCAAACCTTTTGAACATCTTCGTAGTCTTGCTCGCTTGTGCAGTGTCCAGTGTCGGTGTTCTCTTCCCAGTTTTTCATAAACAAACCAATAACATTGTAGCCCTGTTTTTTTAGTTTTAGTGCCACAATGCTGGAGTCTACTCCACCACTCATTCCAACAACGATTGTTTCTTTCTTTTTCATTCTTTTACTTCCGTTATAAAATTATATTTTTTAATTGCTTGATAACATAGTCAAGTTCTTTGGTAGTTGTGCTAGTCGAAAGAGAAAATCTAATAGTTTTGTTAGCATTTTCTTTGAGTCCCATCGCTTCTAGAACATAACTTGGCAAGTTGCTTCCTGCCGTGCAAGCAGACCCACGAGAAACCGCAATTCCTGCTTGGTCAAGACGAATTAACAAAATATTTGCGTCTTGATTTAGAAAACTTACGCTAACTATTTGTGGCATACAATTTTTTTGATTGCCGTTTATAATAATTTCGCTTCCTAGTGCATTTTTTAGATTTTTTATGAAATAATCACGCAAAAATACGAGTTTTTGCCTGTTTTTTTCGATATTTTTATAAAAAAGTTCAGTCGCCTTTGCAAAACCAACTACGCCAGCAGTGTTTAATGTTCCACCACGCTTGCCAAATTCTTGATTGCCACCAAAGATGATATTGTCTATTTTTATGCCATTTTTAACATATAATAGTCCCACTCCTTTGGGGCCACAAATTTTGTGAGCAGACGCACTTAGGCTATCTATATTTAGTTTTTGAACATCTATTTGTTCGTGACCAAAAACTTGAACTGCATCTGTATGGAAAATGATATTTTTTTCTTTGGCAATCTTGCCGATTTTTTCTATATCTTGTTTTGTGCCAACTTCGTTGTTTGCCATCATAACAGAAATTAAAATGGTTTTGTCGGTTATACTTTTTTCTAGTTCGTCAATATCAACTTCACCCAAACTATTAACATTAACATAAGTGACTTCAAAACCTAAGCCATCAAGATATTTGCATGCATTTAGAATGGAATCGTGTTCAATTTTAGTTGTGATGATGTGATTGCCTTTGTCTTTGTTTGCCATCGCAAACCCTACAATAGCCCAAGAATTAGACTCACTGCCACAAGATGTAAAGTATATTTCGTTAGTCTTGCAATTTAGAATTTTAGCAAATTCACTGCGTGCTTGTTCAACAAAAAAATTGGCTTCCATACCGTAACTATGGCCACTACTTTGGTTGCCATAGATTTCATCAAAAAACGGAAGCATTGCTTTTTTTACTTCCTTTGCCACCTTGGTTGTTGCAGTGTTATCTAAATAAATTCTTTTCACAATTTCTCCAACAAATTTTTAACTTTAAAGAAAAAACTCAGAACAAAAAAGCTACTGAGTTTTTCTTTGGTGCCGAAGGTGGGACTTGAACCCACACATGGTTGCCCATAAAGGATTTTGAGTCCGATTTCCCTTAGTAAACTCGCCGAAAATTCGGGCACTGTAGCATTATAAAATGTTTAAAAGTTGTGTCAAAAGTTGTGTCAAATTTCGTAATAAAAATTATTGTATAATTTTTTTATTTTTTCTTTAGTAGATTTTTTGTCAATGTCCGTATATGTGTCTAGTGTGAGTTGTATTCCGTAATGACCTAGCCAGTGTTGGACATATTTAGCATTTGTTCCTAAAGTAAAATGATTTGTTGCGAAAGTGTGACGCAATCTATATAACTTGCAATTTGATATATTGTTTTCTTCGCAAAGTTTTTTGAACTGTGTTTTTATGTAATTATAATCTTTAATTTCATTATTTGCAAAATATTTTTTCATATAATCACTAAAATTTTGACTTATTTCAATTTCTCTATGTTTTGCATTGTCGTTTTTTGTTCCATAGATGTTTACTATGTTGTTTTTAAAGTCAAATTGACTTTTATTTGGTAATTCACTTGGACGACAGCCTGTCATAAGATATATCATAATTTCGTGTTCTATGTTGTAATCTTTTGCTTTATTTATTATGATTTCTTGCTCGTCAAAATTATAACAATAATTTCTGTATGTGGTTTTTTTCTCTTTGACTACTGCTCTAAACGGGTTGTAGTCAATTAATTTAACATCACACGCTTTTTCTAACATCGCATTAAGGTAAACCCATAATTTTTGTTTAGTTCGATTTTGTGGCATTTTATTCAATTCTTTTTGTATATCTTCTGTCGTTAATTCTTTTATTGAAATTTTACCAATTATCAAAAGTATTTTTTTCATACAATTTTTAATCATTAGTAAACTTGATTTTGTTACAAACTTTTCTTTATATTCTTTTAACCATTTCTCATACCATTCATAAACTGTAATTTTTTTCTCAATTTGTTTTGTTTTTGGCTTAGTTAATTCTTTTTGATTTTTTAATTGCCTGTATAATTTTATTGCTAATTCTTTAGTTTTAGCATATTTAGTTATTTGAACTTT
>CATZIR010000112.1 GCA_958420145.1 uncultured Eubacteriales bacterium
ACTTCTTTGTCGTTTTCATCATATAATTTGATATTTTCTGTATTTTGAGGGTCAAGTAATGCCTCAATAGGATCTTTTTCTTCCATTCCCATTTTATTAACCTCCTAATTATCTGCATCTAGATATGACTGCAAAATTATGCACGCAGACACTTGGTCTAAAACAGCCTTTCGTTTTTTTCCACGAGTGTTAGTTTCGTTTAGATATTCTTCTGCTTCGACCGATGTTAATCTCTCGTCTTGCAGAACTATTTTAACCGAAACTTTCTGTTTTAAACACTCCACGAAATCTTTGGCATACTGTGTCATAAAACTCTCTGTGCCGTCCATATTTAGTGGCAAGCCACAAACAACGGTGTCGACATTGTAGTCATTAACAAGCGAAGCAATATGCTCTGCATCTCTTTCGATGCCTTTTGATTGCCAAGTTTCGTAGGGGCTAGCAAGTATTCCTAAAATGTCACTCATCGCAACACCTACTCTTGCTTTGCCTAGGTCTAGTCCTATCTTCTTCACTGCAAATCTCCGTTATTATTGTAGGCAAAATCTTCCAATTTTGCAACACTTTTTCTAAAAATAATAAAATTAATTAAAAATTGCAACTTTTTCTCTCTCAACTTGCACAAAAAAGGGGCAAATTTATTACTTGCACCCTTTTATGAACTACATTTGTTCAATTTTTTCTTTTATTTTTTCCTTTCCGTCTTCTATTACTTGTTGTACCTTTTTTCTTTTATTCACAACAATAGCACCTACGATAAAACCAAGTGCCATTCCAATAATTAGTTTGTCATCTAACATAATTCCCTCCCTAGCACTTTTAGTTTGTGTGAGTAAAGGAATTTTATTTGTGGTAGTCGTTGGCAAATTTTGGCTAAAAGTTTGTTCCAAAAAGTTTGCATAGTACTGAAATCATGCGATTTTTGTAGTAGTTCGTTATTTATTCAACTTTTTTATAATCTTTATTATAAAGCAAATATTTTTGACCATTTTATGCTTTTGCTACCCTTTAACCGATTATTAGTTTGCTCATATTTAGTTTACACGCAAAAGTTTTAAAAATAGTCTAATGACGATAAGTTGTTAATTTTGATTATCTATTTTAGTGCGATTGTTACAAAAAATGCACCAAATGGTGCATTAACTTATTTTAGTGGTTTTTTAAGGTCGTCTGGAATTGGGTCGCCATTTTCTTTTAGTAACTTAACCATAGCCTTTCTAGCCTTTTCTTGGTAATCCAAAACTGCGTCAGCAATCGCTTTTTTTGCCAAAGCGTAAGCGTGTGTCATATCAACTTTGATGTTTTCAAAATTTTGAGCAAGTTCGTCAACACTTAGGTCTCTTGCTTCTTCTAGTGTTTTGCCAACAATTAGTTTTGTTGCAACGCTTGTAGCAACGATAGATGCAATACAACCAAATGTTTTGAATTTTGCGTCTGTGATAACATTGTTTTCTACCTTTATTTGAATTCTAGATTGTTCAGCGTTATCTAAAGTGAATACGCCAGTTGCATCTGCACCACGTAGGAAGCCCGCATTATCAACTTGTTCAAACATTTCCATTAATTTTGAATTATACATAATTAGTCCTCCTTATCTACAACACTGATGTGTAGTGATGAAATTTCTCTTAGTTTTTTAACGCTCTTTACTAGTTCATCTACAACATAGTCAAGGTCGTCTTTAGAAACATTCTTTACAAGAGAGAATCTAACTGCACTCTTGATTAATGTTTTGTCTAGTCCCATTGCTTTTAGAACGCCAGATACTTCGTTTCTAGGGTTAGAGCAATCACTCAAACTAGATACGCAAATTCCTGCTTGGTCTAGTAAATTTGTTAGAGCGTCTGCATCAACAAACTCAAAAGCAAATGTTACCATATTGCTTAGTCTTTGATGTGGGTGTCCAAGCAAATGTGCATTTTCGATTTTTTCTTTTACTTGTTTTGTGAAGTATTCTCTCAAACTTCTTAGTTTTTGAGCATTGATTGTGACATCTTGAGTTGCAAGTTCCACAGCCTTTCCAAAGCCAACAATGTTTGCAACATTTTGCTCACCTGCACGCTTGCCGTTTTCTTGACCATCACCAACCATTACGCTTTCAATTTCTACGCCATTTTTAACATATAGAGCGCCAACTGCTTCTGGTCCATAAATTTTACTAGAAGACATTGTCATTGCGTCAATATTCAAATCTCTAACATTGATATTAATATTTCCCAAAGCATATGTTGCATCACAGTGGAAAATTATGTCTTTTTCTTTTACTGTTCTAGCGATTGCGTTTAGATTTTGGATAGTTCCAACTTGGTAGTTTGCGATTGCAATACTTACCAAAATTGTATCTTTTTTGATTTCGTGCATCAATGCACTTAGGCTAACCATTCCAAATTTATCTACTGGAAGATATGTAACTTTGTAGCCTTCTTTTTCTAGTCTTTTGCAAGCAAGCAAAATAGAAGGTTGTTCAATTTTAGAAACAATAATGTGTCTACCTTTGTCGCTATTTGCTCTAGCGAGTCCCAAAATTGCCAAATTGTTTGCTTCTGTTGCACCACTTGTAAAAATTATTTCACTACTTCTAGCATTAATTCCCTTTGCTACTCTGCGTCTTGCTTTTTCAACAAGTTCTCTTGATTCTCTACCAAGAAAATGTTGACTACTAGCACAAGCATAGTTTGATGACAAAACTGGCATCATTTCTGCCAAAACTTGATTATTAAGATATGTTGACCTTGCACCGTCAAGATATACTGTCTTTTCCATTTTAACTCCTTTTGTGTCCTACACTAAATTTATCAACTAAATTTTAGCACCAAAAGTGATACTTGTCAATACTAAAATCTGCTTTTATTTCATAAAAAAGCAAAAACGCGTTTACAAAAGTAAACACGCATCGCCAAATGAGAAAAATCTATATTTTTGCTCAACTGCTTCTTTATAAAATTTTAGTGTGTTGTCTATTCCACAAAAACTGCTAACAAGCATAATTAGTGTGCTTTCTGGCAAGTGAAAGTTTGTGATTAGGTGGTCGACAACTTTCCACTGATAGCCTGGGTATATGAAAATATTGGTGTCTCCAATATCGGCTTTTAGAGTGCCACCAAACTTTGTTGCAACACTTTCTAGTGTTCTAACACTAGTTGTGCCAACTGCAATAATTTTGTGACCATCTTGTTTTGCCTTGTTAATTTTATCTGCAACTTCTTGCGTAATTTCGTAATGTTCGGTGTGCATATCGTGTTTTAAGATATTATCTTCACTAACTGGTCTAAATGTGCCAAGACCTACATGCAATAAAACTTCGACAACTTCGATGCCTTTTTGCTTGATTTTTTCAAGAAGTTCTGGAGTAAAGTGCAGTCCTGCTGTTGGTGCTGCGCTACTGCCTTCTGTTTTTGCATACACGGTTTGATAACGGTTTTTGTCTTTTAGTTTTTCGTGAATATAGTGTGGAAGTGGCATCGTGCCAACTTTTAGCAAGTTTTCTTCAAAT
>CATZIR010000113.1 GCA_958420145.1 uncultured Eubacteriales bacterium
TAGTCTAATTCTTTTACATATTTTTCACAATAAATTTTTATTGCTTTATTAACTATAACTTCAGCAGGAAAACTACTTTCTCCACACTCAACAGCATTTTTTGCCAATTTTTCAGCAAAATTGCTTACAAAAACTTTTTCAAGATTTCCTTTTAATTTCATTAAGTTTTTTGCAACTTGAGCCTTATTCATAGCAACAAACATATTTCTTACGCTAGTATCTCCTTCTCCCATAACAAAGAGCATATTAAGACTTGAAGCCATAAATTGAGTATCATTAGAAGTTTTGTTAAAGTGCAAAATAGAATTTATAAAATTATTTTCATCAGCAACAAGGTTTTTGTTTGCTAAGTTAGATGCTGACTTTTTGAATGCATTTGTTAAAACAATTTGAATTTTATCTTTTAATCTTTCAACTTTTTCATCTTTGCTAACAGTAGCAACTTGTTTTGTAGCATTTTGTTTTTGTGCTTGAGCAAGTTGTTTTTTGAGCATTTCAATTTCTTGTTTTTGTTTTTCTAGTTCTGCATTCAATTTTTGGTTATCTTCGTTCATCTTCTTTTCCTTTACTACAGTTTGTGTATTGGTTGTTGTCTCTGCAGGTTTTGCTGTCTTATTTTCGACCTTAGTGTCTGCAACTTTTGGTTGATTGGTTTCTTTCTTTACTACAGCCACTTTTTCTTGTGGTTTTTCTTTTACTTGTTTTTGTTCTTCTTTTACGGTAACCGCTGGAGCAACATAATGTTTCTTTGGCTTTTGTTTTTCAGTTTTTGTTTCAACTACTTTGCTTACATTTTCTTGTTGCTCAGTAGGTTGATTTTTTTCTTTTGGTGAAGTTGATTTTATTTTATTTTCTTGTGATACGTGAGTATTGGTTGTTTCTACTACTTTTGATGTTTCTACTTTTGGTTCTTCTTTTGACTCTGTTACTACATTTTTATTATCTTTGCCAGTAATTTCTTTATGTTCTACTGCTTCTACTTCGATAACCTTTTCTGGCTCTACATGTTTCACATTAGTGTCATTGCTTGTAGCATCAATTTCGACTACATTTTTCTTTTCTTCTTCAATAATAACAAAGTTTGGTTCGTATTTTTTAATTGCAGGTGCTTGAGCGTCTATCACAATATTGTTTTCGATTAATTTTTTTGGCGATTCTTTGACTACAGTTTGAGTTGGAACAACTTCTTCTACTTTTTCTTCTACTGCAGGAAGTTCTGCTGTTTCCTGACCTTCTACAACATCTTTTATTTCTATGCCAAATTGTTGCTTAGCAAGTTTAACTAGGACAAGTTTAGAAACCGCAGCATATGCATGTGCATCAATAAAGACTTTAAGTTGTTCGTCTGTTACGATCTTTTTTGACTCGATAAGGCTTATAAGTTCTTTTGCTTCAGCATTAATCAACTGAATTTTAATATCTTCTGCTTTCAAGTCAATTTTAGTATTAGGAACAAATTTTTTCTCACCAAGAAGTTTATTAAAACTTTCTATGTATTTATTAAATATGGCTAAATAATATTCTTTCTTCTTGATGTTTTTATAATCTATATCAAACATTTCTTTAAAATGTCTATTGTTAATTTCTTCTACTTGGCTAGAAAGTGTTAGATCACGTATACTTGCTTGTTTATCTAAGATGACTACTCCATTTTTTGCAAGAAGATTTGATGCCATCTCGTTAGTTAATCCAAGTTTGTTACAAATTACAACAAAACCATCTTCTACGTATTGTGCCAAGGCATATGTGACTACACTGTAATTAAAGATGTTTACAATGTTGTTTAGTTGATTACAAATATCACATCTAATAACTTTTGAAATTTGAATATAATCTTCCTTGTTTTCAACAGTTAAAGCAAGCACTCTATTGACAAGTAATAAAGTTAGTACTTTTACAAAACTTTCGTCAAAAGCCACTCTTGTTTGACTAGCCAAATTTGTAAATTTTACTTTTGTACTGCCAACATCTTCTTTGCATTTGTCTAAGAATGTGTAAAGAATTTTGTTCTTTGTAATATTTTCATAGATTGTGTTATACAATTCTCTTGTTATAGCCAAAAATCCTTCTTCTTTGCTTGGAACTGAGATTGTATGACCATATTTTTCAGTAAATGAATTTATATTTTTTGTTAAACTTTCTAGTTCGCTAACATCATTGCTTGTAGCAGTTTTAGAAATAGAATTACTTGATAGTATGGCTTTTTGATCGTCGTATGAATCTATGTTTTCTAGTTCCATTTCGTTACGGCTTTGGTTCATAAAATCTAGCAATGCTTTTGGACTTGTTTCTATAAGATTTTTGTCAACAATATTTCTAATGCTGATGTACATTCCACTGATAAATCTATTGTATTTTTTAGTTAAACCATTTTTGTTATAAAGTTTTACAAGTTCATCTTCAAGTTGTTTGACGGATTTGACTTTGGAATTATATGTACTTGCAATTTCTTTAATATTAGAGTCATCATACTTTTTACTCTTTATAAAATCTTTAACTATTTGTCTAACATTGCTATCTGTGTTTAAACTTTTATGCATTTTTCCTAGCAATGCAAATTCATTTTCTATCTTTTTAGACGCAAAATGAGGTGCTTTTTGAGCATCTTCATTACAAACTTTTTCAACTTCTTCTTTTTTGGTATTTATATTTTTTTGAATCAAATTAATTATGTTATCTGCTTGTTTTCTATTCATAACTCGCCTCACATATTTTTATTCTAGTATATGATAGCACGAACCAAAACAAAATGCAATACCTAATTTGAAAAATCTGCAAATATTTTATTAGGAAAATCGGCATAAAAAACTATGGTTTGTGGCATGTTGTTATTAGAATTTTATACTTGCGTATAAAGCATAAGAAACATATTTTATCTTTATTTACGCTTTAATTCTAAATATGATATGACTTTTTAGTGTAAATTATTTGAAAAAATTGCGTTAAAAAAGAAGAACTTTGCGTTCTTCTTTAATCTTAACTATTTTGATTGTCGTCAGCGCCATTGTCATTATTATTGCCGTTATCATGGTCGGTTTCGTCTTGTTTTGACTCATCTTTAGCGAGATTTTCTTCGTTTTCGGTAGAATTTCCGTCACCTTCAGTAATATTCTCATCACCTAGGTCTGCATTCAATTCTTCTTCAAACTCTCTTTCTTGTTCTTTTTGCTCACGCTCTTGCTCTTCTTGTTTTTGTCTTTCGGCTTCGGCAAGTTTTGCGTTTAGTCTTTCCTCTTCTAGTTTGTCTTCATGAAGTTTATCTAGCATAGCCTTTGTGTAGTTTTTCTTTTCAAACATATCTCTAACTGTGTCGTATGCTTCAATTTTCAAGAATGTTCTAGATAGTGGCGACGTAATCAAGAACGCTTCACCACGGTTGGCTTGAACAATTGTTTGTTGCTCGTCTTCGTTGATA
>CATZIR010000114.1 GCA_958420145.1 uncultured Eubacteriales bacterium
AGTAGAGCAGTCTATTCCAGAAATCGATGCCTTGGTTAGAATTAAAAACAACGACAAAATCGTAGATGTTATAAGCGGTCTATACGGAGTTTTAAATGTACCTAAACTTAAACTAAAAGAGCCAAAAAGAGTGCTTTCAACACCATCACACTACGCATTTTTGAAAATTGCAGATGGTTGCAATAACTTTTGCTCATACTGCACAATCCCATTTATTCGTGGTAGGTTCAAGTCTACTCCAATAGAGTGTTTGCTAGAAGAAGCAAAAGCACTTGCTAATAACGGCGTTAAGGAATTAATCCTTGTTGCTCAAGATGTAACAAACTATGGCAGTGACCTATACGGCTCGCCACAACTTGTAACACTAGTTCAAGAACTATCTAAAATTAAGAAAATCAAGTGGATTAGACTACATTATTGCTATCCAAATCTAATTACAGACGAACTTCTAAACGAAATTAACACCAACCCAAAAGTCTGCAAATATCTTGATATTCCACTTCAACACATCTCTAACGAAATTCTTAAAAATATGAACAGAAAAGATACCAAAGAAGACATCGAAGCCTTGCTTGATAAAATTAGAGCAGTTAATAGCGACATTGCAATTCGTTCTACCTTTATCGTTGGTTTCCCAGGTGAGAAAAGAAACCAAAACTACGAACTAATCGAATTTTTGAAAAAATACAAACTCGACAATGTAGGCTTCTTTACATATTCTAGAGAAGATAACACAAAAGCAGGCAGAATGAGTAATCAAGTGTTTGAGTTTGTTAAAAAACATAGACTAAGAAAAGTTGAAGCCGTTCAACAACAAATTATGATAGAAAAGCAGTCACAATATATCGGCAAGACTATGGAGGCCATTTGCGACTCTCGTGACGACAAGGCTCATTACGAACAAAGCAGTAACCAAAATGGTCAATACATCTACAACTATATTTTTAGAACACAATATCAAAGCGTTGGCGTAGACACAATCGTGTTTGTTAGAAGCCCAAAAATGCTTGAAGTAGGCGAATTTTATAACATTAAAATTACAGGTCTACTAGACATAGATTTAGTTGGAGAAATTGTAGATTAAGGAGTAGAAAATGAACACACCAAACAAACTATCACTACTAAGAATAATTATGGTCCCATTAATGATGGTAGCCTTTATGATAGAGTTTCCATACCATATGTTCGTGGCGCTTGGAATCTTCATATTGGCAGCATTTACCGACTTTTTAGACGGACATTTGGCAAGAAAATACAACCAAATCACAAATCTTGGCAAATTTCTAGATTCTATTGCAGACAAAATGCTAACCACAACAGCACTAATTTTGCTTGCTTGCTATAACATAATTCCACAACCATATGGAGTTATATGCCTAACATTGTTTGTTCTTAGAGATATCATCATCAACTTTGTTAGACAAATGGCTGCCACAAAAGGCGTTGTTCTTGCAGCGAATAAACTAGGAAAATACAAAACTTTCGCAGTAGATGTTGGCATTCCAGTATTGATGCTTGCAGTGGCACTTTCTAATGCTAGTGTAAACCCAACTGCTGTTAATGTCGTGCTTTGGGTAGGCTATGGACTAATTATTTTAGCAAGTTTACTAAACCTAATTTCTGGAACAGTATATTTAGTTCAAAACAAAAGTGCATTTACAGATACACAAGAAAAGGAAGAAAAGTAATTTTTCAAACAAATGTTTGAAAACTATCATTTTCGCTTGATTTTACTAGCATAAAATGATATAATAGTTTTAGAAAAACTTAGGAGAATAGTATGGAAGATAAGAAAAAGAAAGCACTCGAAGATGCCATTGCACAAATTGAAAAACAATTTGGTAAAGGTTCAATTATGAAGATGACCGAAGGTGCAGTAGAAAAATGCGAAGTAATTCCAACAGGTTGCTTAACACTTGATGCAGCACTAGGAATTGGTGGTGTGCCAAGAGGCAGAATTGTAGAGATATATGGACCAGAAAGCAGTGGTAAAACAACTGTTGCTCTACATATTGTTGCAGAAGCACAAAAAATGGGTGGTACTGCTGCATTTATTGACGCAGAACACGCCTTAGACCCAGTATATGCCAGCAAAATCGGCGTTGATATGGACGAATTATACATCAGTCAACCAGACACAGGCGAACAAGCACTTGACATTTGTGAGAGCCTTGTAAAAAGTGGCGCTGTTGATGTTATCGTTGTAGATAGTGTTGCTGCCTTAACTCCAAAAGCAGAAATTGATGGCGAAATGGGCGATAACTTCGTAGGTCTTCAAGCAAGACTTATGAGCCAAGCACTTAGAAAACTAACAAGTATTACAAACAAAACAAAAACTTGCGTAATTTTCATCAACCAACTTCGTGAAAAAATTGGTGTTATGTTCGGTAGCCCAGAAACAACTACTGGTGGTAAGGCTCTAAAATTCTATTCAAGTATTCGTCTTGATGTTAGAAAAGTTGATACCATTAAAGACAGCAATAACGCAAACGTTGGTAATAGAACAAGAGTAAAAGTTGTTAAAAACAAACTTGCATCTCCTTTCAAAGTCGCAGATTTTGACTTAATGTATGGCGTAGGTGTGTCTAAAACAGGCTGTTTGGTTGATTTGGCACTAGAATACGGCATTATCGACAAGAGTGGTTCTTGGTTTAGTTATAATGGCGACAAGATTGGTCAAGGCAAGGAAAATGTAAAGGCTAACCTAGAAAGCAACCAAGATTTGTATAATGAAATCGAAGGAAAAGTAAAAGAAAAATTATTTAACTAATAGCGTAAGATAGTGAAGCAAAAATTCGCTATCTTTTTTAAAAAAGTCAATAAAAATTTATAAAAGGTATTGACAACAATTAGTACATAATTTATAATATCAGTGAAAAATGGGGGTAAATAAAATGGAAATATATAGATTTAAAGATATAGACTTTTTGATTACAACTGATAAAAATAAAATTCTTCCTTTTGTTAAGATAAACGAAAATAGAGCAATTAAACTAATTTTGGATGATAGAAAGGTTATTAGAAACACTAAAAGAGCGATCAGTAATTATCTTGGTGGCAGTTATAAAGTTATCGATGGCTTTACTATTGCAGGACTTGTTGCAAAATTCCAAGTAAAAGTTCTTTATGACTACAAACAAATCGAAAATGGCACAAACGATAAAATTGTAATAGATTCAATCAAGAAAAAACAAATCGAAATTTTTAGAAGCGAAATTGATACTGAAACATTAGAAAAGTATTGTAACGGTCTAAAAAAGTACTTAAAGAAATCACAACCAAAAGAACAAGAAACAAAAACTATGTAGTTATAGAGCAGTGCAAACAAGCACTGCTTTTTTTGTTTTAAAAAAGTTTGCATAGCACCTTGAACTGCTAGATTTTACTAACAATTTTAAGTACTATGCAAACTTT
>CATZIR010000115.1 GCA_958420145.1 uncultured Eubacteriales bacterium
AATTACTATGCTTACTAAAAGTTTACATAGTTTTTTTTTAGTTTGCAAATAAATTATATATATTTTTTAAAATTTTAAACTTATTATTACATTTTTCATATATATTTAGGTGGAATATTTTTTAAACTTAGAGCATATACATAAAATTCACTTTATTGGTATTGGTGGCATCTCAATGAGCGCACTTGCTAAACTTTGTCATAACAACGGAATGATAGTTAGTGGCTCGGATAGAGTATCAAGCGAACTTACCGATGAACTCAAAAACATCGGTATAAAAATTTTTATTGGTCACGACAAGGCAAATGTTCAAAATGTTGATGCCGTTTGTTATACTATTGCTGTTGGTGAAGATAATGTGGAACTCGTGGAAGCAAAAAGAAAAAATCTTATCATCTTTGAAAGAGCAGATTTGCTTGAACAAATTTCACATAATTACAAGCACATTATTGCAGTTAGTGGAACGCACGGCAAAACAACGACTTGTGGAATGATTTCATCAATTTTTATTAGTGCTAACAAAAACCCAACAATTCATATTGGTGGGGACTGCGAAACTGTTGGTGGAAATCTTAGAATTGGTGGCAAAGATTTTTTCATAACCGAAGCATGCGAATTCAAAAAACACTTGCTCAAAGTTCCACACGAAGTTGGGGTTGTGCTTAACATTGAAGCCGACCACCCAGATAGTTACACTGATATAAATGACCTTCACGACACATTTGATAGATTTTGTGGAATGAGTAGTGGAATTAACATTGTAGGCGAAAACTATGTTTCATTATTAAGAAATAACAAAAAGTACAAAATAAAGACCTTTTCAAAAGACTTTAGTGGCAACTATTATGCTAAAAATATTAGACAGTTTAGAAGTGGCAAAATAACCTTTGATTGCTATAAAAATGGCGAGTTTTTCTCTAAGTTTTGCCTAAATGAATTTGGGAAACATAATGTTTTTAATGCACTCGCTAGCATTGCTGTGGCTGATTACTACAACATTAGCAAACTTGCTATGTTTGAAGGTTTAAAAAATTTTAGTGGAGTTAAGCGTAGGTTTAGGTTTGTTGGCAAAATTAACGACAGTATTGTTATCGAAGATTACGCACATCACCCAACCGAAATTAAGGCGGTTATAGAATGTGCAAAAGAAATTTTTGATAAAAAAATAGTTGTAGTTTTTCAACCACACACATACACTAGAACAAAAAGTTTGTTTGGTGAGTTTTTAAAATGCTTTGATAGTGCCGACGAAATTTTTATCATGCCAACATACTCTGCTAGAGAAAAACCAATAAAAAATGCAAGTGGCAAATTTTTAGCCAAGGCACTGGCGTTCAAACAGAAAAATTGTAGGTATATTGCAAGTTTTACGGCTATGAAAAAAATTCTAAAAAATAAGCGTAACGATATTATTTTAATAGTAGGTGCAGGGGACATAGAAAGGCTTAGCAAAGACATCAAGAAAGATTATCTAAAAAATATAAAATAGACAAAAAATTCTTGACAATTATGTTGACTTAGTTTATAATAGCAAAGATATTATAAATTGAGGTGAAATATGAAACAAGGAATACATCCAGACTATCACGATGTTGAAGTTATTTGTGCTTGTGGCTCTAAATTCAAATCTCGTAGCACAGCAAATGGCGATACAATTAGAGTTGAAATTTGCAATAAATGTCACCCACTATATACAGGAAAAAGAAAACTTGTTGATAGCAGTGGTAGAGTTGATAAATTCAAAAAACGTTTTAATTTGGAATAATGTCAAAAAAATAACTAGTGTAACAACTAGTTATTTTATTATGGTAAAAATATGAAAAATTTTTTGGACATAAGGCAAGAAGTGAATGCACTTTTTGAAAAAAATAACATAGATTTATTTGATATAAATGTACTAATGAGTGAAGTTTTGAATATTCCACTTTCAAAACTGTTTTTAGTTGAAAGTGTAGATGATAAAAGTTATAAAAAAATAATAAACTATGCTAAAAAAAGATGTGGTGGCAAGCCAATAACAAAACTTTTTAATGAGGCTTATTTTTATGGTTTAGAGTTTTATGTCAATAACGATGTCTTGTCGCCAAGGCAAGAGACCGAACTACTAGTCGAAAAGGCTCTACAGGAGATTAATAGTGATAGCAAAGTGCTAGATTTATGCACTGGCAGTGGCGCTATTGCAATTAGTTTAGCAAAAAACTGTGACGCCGAAATAACTGCAAGCGATATCTCAAAAAAAGCACTAAAAGTGGCAAAGAAAAATGCAAAAAATCTTGGTGTTAATGTAAAATTTATTCAATCTAATATGTTTGACAAGATTGAAGGAAAATTTGATGTTATTGTGTCAAATCCACCTTATATTGCCAGTCAAGATGTCAATAATTTGGAAAGAGAAGTAAAAGATTACGACCCAGTTTTAGCCCTAGATGGTGGCATAGACGGGTTAGAATTCTACAAGATTATTGCAAGAGAAAGTCCAAAATTTTTAAATAAAAATGGAGTATTGATGCTAGAAATTGGTTTTAATCAATATAAAGATGTAGAACAGTTGTTAAAACTCAATAATTTTGATACAATACTCGTGAAAGATTATAGTGGTAACGATAGAATCGTTATTGCAAGATTAATAGAAAGGAAAAAATAATATGTTAGACAAATTAGACAGTATTAAAAAAAGAGTAGAAGAAATAACAAAAGAGTTGTCCGACCCTGAAATTTTTGCCGACAACAAAAAAATGGTTAAACTTTCAAAAGAACTAAAACAACTTAGTCCTATTGTAGAACTCTACGACCAACATAAGAAAAATATGCAAAATATTGCTGATGCCGAAGAAATGCTCAAAAATGAAACTGACGAAGGCATGAAAGAATTTTTGCTTGCTGAAATAGACGAAGGAAAAAAGAAAAAGCAAGAGTTTGAAGAAAAACTCAAAATTATGCTTCTACCAAAAGACGAAAACGATGACAAAAACGTTATTATGGAAATTCGTGGTGGTGCTGGTGGAGATGAAGCAGCATTGTTTGCTGGCGAAATTCTAAGAATGTATACAAAATATGCCGAAAGACAAGGTTGGCAAGTTGAAATTACCGACATCAACGAAACCGAACTTGGTGGAGTTAAGGAAGCGACAATTCTAATTAAAGGCACAAATGTTTACGAAAAACTAAAATTTGAAAGTGGTGTTCACAGAGTTCAAAGAGTTCCAGAAACAGAAACTCAAGGCAGAGTGCATACATCTACAATCACAGTTGCAGTTTTGCCTGAAATGCCAGAAGTAGAACTTGAAATTGACGAAAAAGACCTTAAAATTGACACTCTAAGAAGTAGTGGTGCAGGTGGTCAACATATCAACAAGACCGAAAGTGCAATTCGTATTACGCACCTT
>CATZIR010000116.1 GCA_958420145.1 uncultured Eubacteriales bacterium
GCATTTTTTTAGAAATAATGATAAACTATCGCAGTTATTTTATTAGGAGAAAATTATGTGGGATGCAATATTAGAAACATTAGTTGATTCATTAAAAGCACTACCTATTTTATTAGTAGTGTATATTTTGATTGAATTTTTGGAGTATAAAGGCTCAGTAAAGTTTGAAAAAATGCTTGCGTCTTCACGCAAATTTGGACCACTATGGGGTGCAGGACTTGGTTGCATTCCACAGTGTGGCTTTTCAGCCGTAATGGCAGACCTATTCTCACGAAAAATGATAACCATTGGCACACTCTTTGCCGTGTTTATCGCAACCAGTGACGAAGCATTCGCAATTTTACTATCTAGTCCAAATCACATAGGTTCACTACTCACCCTTATCGGTTGCAAATTAGTTCTTGCCATATTCTTTGGCTACCTGCTCGACTTGATATTTAGAAAAGATAATGCAAATCTAAATGTGGACAACCTATCTCACAGTATTCACTTTGAACATGAACATTCGCATAGTCACAATGAAAACGAACAAGCAAAAGAAATGTGTGAAAAATGTGACACCGAAGAAAAGTCTTGCGACACTTGTGAACATAACCACTTGCATCATCACCATGAGTTAGAAGAAAAAGCCGAAAGCAAGCAAAAAGTGTTCTGGCACATCGTTTTGGAAGGTTTAATTCACTCACTAAAAATATTCACAATAATCTTAGTTGCCAATGTGCTAATTACAGTTGTTTTGCAACTTGCTGGTGGCGAAGAAGTTCTACAAAAGATACTTGGCTCAAACAAGTGGTATTCGCCATTTATATGCGCTTTAATCGGCTTAATTCCAAACTGCGCAGGTAGTTGCGTATTGGCCGACCTATACATTAACGGAATGCTTTCTTTTGCTTCGTGCCTAGGCGGTCTATGCACAGGTGCAGGCGTTGGAATGCTGATACTTTTCAAAAACAAGAAAAACTTAAAACAAAACTTATTTATTATGCTTCTTCTCTATTTAATAGGTGTGCTTGTTGGATTAACATTTAACTTGTTTATGCCATATTCAATATAGAAAAATCACTTTGTTTTTTATCTTATATAACTCTATCTTATGTTTAAGCAATAAAAAACCACCTATTGGTGGTTCTTTTTTTAGAATAAATCTTTGTAAGCTTTTCCCATTTTGAATGATGGAACTCTTGATGCTTCAAGTTTAACTTTTTGTTTTGTTAGTGGGTTGTAAACTTCTCTTGCTGGTTTGCACTTTAATTCGTATGTGCCAAATCCAACTAATGCAACTTTGTCACCATTATCCAATACTTCCTTGATAACTTCAAGTTGTGCTTGATATGCTGCTTCTGCTTGTTTTTGTGTTAATCCTGCTTTTTCAGCAACTGCCTTAACATACTCTGTTTTGTTCATAAAGAACACCTCCATAATTTTATGTCATTTTTAGTTTAGCATTTTTTGTCGTAAATTCAAACTTTTTTTAGACAATTTATGCAATAATAAACAACTTTTTACCATTTTTGTCGGTTTTTTGTTGGTTTTTTACTGCTACAGAGAATTATAAACAAAAAAATCGGCTTTTAAACCGATTTTCCGTGCTTTTTAAGCAAATGTTTCTGTTAGATAACTAAATAGTTTTGATAGTCTTGCGTATGAAACATATCTAATGTAACTTCCGTTATCTGCTGATGTGCCATAACGAAGGTAGGCATTAACTTGCATAAGATTGTTTGTATTTACTACTTCAATAACAACATACCTATATTCTTTTTCGTTGCTTGCAAGTTCAACATCACTATTTACAACTTTTGTTTCTTGATTTGAACCATATATAAATTCGATGTAGAATACACTATCACTTGATTTTAGCGATGACAAACTCTTGTAACTATCAACTGTTGTAACTTTATCAAAGCCCTTTCCTTGAAAGAATGCTTCTATAAACTTAACATCAAAACCTTTGTTATAAAGTTCCATAATTTTATCATATCGTTCATCAGTTTTTTCAATAGTTTGACCTGTACCGTTTTTGTCATAAATTGTTATTGTTTGTGGTGCTTCTATTGGCAAAGCGAAGTTCTTTGGAACAAAGTAACTAACCACAACAAGGCACGCCAAAATTGTAAATAATGCTACAACCACGATGCCTAATACTCTTTTTGCTTTCATTTTACTCTCCTACTAAGTGATTACTTATCACCATTTTTATCTTCTTTTATATTATCTATTTTTTTGTCTTCTTTGTCAACTATGTCACCAAACTTTTGGTCTTGTGGTATTATTCCTTCTTTTTTTAGAGCATTAAAGGCTTTTTCTTTTAGTTCTCTAATCTTTTGGTCTTCTACCATTTTCTTTTCTTGTTTTTCTTTTTCTAAAAATTTGTTTTCTTTGCTTTCTCTACGACGCATCTTTTTAACAATACTTTCTATGCTTTTACCTTGCATAACATCGTCCACTTCGTCTTGAAATACTGTTTCTTCTTTTAGTAGCAATCCTGCAAGTGCGTGAAGTTTGTCTATGTTTTCTGTCAAGATTTGTTTTGCTTGTTCGTAGTTTGTTTTCAAAATCTTTTCAACTTCTTCGTCGATTAATTTTGCTGTTGCTTCTGAATATACACTCTTTTCTTGGTAATCTCTACCGATGAATACTTCGCTTGTTGAACCTAGATTGATAAAGCCAAGTTTTTCGCTCATACCAAATTGAGTAACCATCTTTCTAGCAAGTTTTGTTGCTTGTTCAATATCGTTGCTTGCACCTGTTGTGATGTCGTGGAAAATCAAATCTTCGGCAATTCTTCCACCCATCATAGAAGCAATAGTGTTGTTTAGTTTGTTGATTGTTGAATAATTGTCGTCGCTGTCTGGTCTACTCATTGTGTAGCCACCTGCCATTCCACGAGGAACGATAGAAACTTCTTGAACTTCGTCACAGTATGGAAGAAGTTTGTGAAGTATTGCGTGACCTGATTCGTGATATGCTGTAATTTTTCTATCACGCTCTGTCATCACTTTGCTACGCTTTTGTGGTCCCATCATAACCTTAGTTGCTGCTTCGCTCATATCCTTCATTGTAATTCTTGGTCTGTCGTCACGAACAGCTAAGATTGCTGCTTCGTTTAGAAGATTAGCAAGGTCTGCACCACTAAAGCCACTTGTGATTCTAGCAATATTTTTAAAGTTAACATCATCTGTAAACTTTTTGTTTTTTGCGTGAACTTTTAATATCTCTTCTCTTTCGCCAACATCTGGCATATTAACATATATTTGTCTATCAAATCTGCCCGGTCTAAGAAGTGCTGGATCTAGAACATCTGGTCTGTTGGTTGCTGCGATAACGATAATACCTTCGTTACTTTCAAAACCGTCCATTTCTACTAGAAGCTGGTT
>CATZIR010000117.1 GCA_958420145.1 uncultured Eubacteriales bacterium
ATAGTCTTAGAGAAACGGTTGCGTCCCCCATTCTGCCAGACGCATTGATTTTTGGAGCAACACGGAATGCAATTTCGCTACTAGAAACCGACTTTAGTTTTTGCTCTTTTATGAGCATTTTTACTCCCTTTGGAAGTTTGTCATATAGTTTTAGTCCACAAGTTACTATCGCTCTATTTTCGTCTGTAAGCGACACAATATCGGCAATGGTAGCGATTGCACATATTGGCAAGTATTCTTCTAGATTTTCGCCCAGTGCTTGGACAATTTTTAGGGCAACGCCTGCTCCACAAAGTTCTCTAAATGGGTATGCCTGACCGAGCATTTTTGCGTTAATGATTGGGCAAGAAGGCAAAATTTCTGGAATTTCGTGGTGGTCGGTAACGACAACATCAATCCCTTTGCTCATTAGGTAGTCTACTTCTTTGTAGCAAGAAATTCCACAGTCTACAGTGATAATTAGTTCTGGAGAATATAGGTCAATGACTTTTTGGGCTGTTTCAATCGTAAGTCCGTAGCCGTCTTCGTATCTATTTGGCAAGAAGTATTGTGGCACTAAGCCGTGACTTGCAAAATACTTGTAGAGTATTGCAGTTGCACTAATGCCGTCTACATCATAGTCACCAAAAATTAGCACTTTCTTTTTGGTTTCTAGTGCATTTTTAATTTTTTCAGTCACGATGTCCATATTTTTTAACAAAAATGGGTCGTGCAAATCTATTATCTTTGGTGAAAGAAATTTTTGTATTTTTTCTATTGTGTCATATCCACGAGATGCTAATATTTTTGTTACAACGAATGAATGTCCTATTTCTTTGCTTAATTTATAAATTTCATCATCATTAATTTCTATATTTTTCTTCTTAATTATCATATATATTTTCCCTTATTCAAAAATAGCCACTTGACAGTGGCTACTAACTATTTTACATAATCTTGTTCTTCTAAATTTACTTGTTTTCTAACTTTCTTTTCTTTAACAAAATATCCCCAAAATGGTGTAACCATAAATATTGAACTATATAGGCATACAACCAAACCAACTAGAAGTGGTCTAATAATGTTCATCATACTTGCTTCAAATGTGAAAATGAAAGCAACTGCAACAACTAGCAAACTAATAAATACCCAAAGTAGTGTTTTTAGTTTACTTGCCATAAGTTCGTTAACTAAATTTTCTCTATCTGTTGTTTTGTGATAGTCTGTTCTCTTGTCTCCCAAAATCATTGCACACATAACAACTGTAATGGCACAAACTGCTAGCAATACCATCATAAATGATTCTTCCACTGGTATTCTAATTATTGCAACCAATGCTGTTACTAACATTGTGTTATGGAAAACAGCGAGCAATGTTGTAAAGCCAACATAAAAACTATATTTTATTGAAAAGTAAATCAAAGCAATTATTCCAAATATAATTACTGATAAAACGCTATTTAGGATTGCACTTCCAGAAATTGTGATAGTAGAGTTTAGTCCTAAAACTATACCCATTACAAGCCCTGCGACAAGCAAAATTGCACTAGCGATGTAACTATATTTTGCACTTTTATATACATTAAATTTCTTCGAGTTCATCAACATTTGCCTCCCTTCTAAATCCGTATTTCTTTGCATTGTGGCCATTGATGTTAACGCACATTTTGTTGAATCCATAAGATACAAGCAAGTCACATAGTCCGTAGATAATTGAACCAATAATGAGTGCCATTGCAAAATATCTAACCATACTTGAGCCAAAGATGTAGAATACAATGCTTGCTACCAAAGTAGCAACAAATGCTTCTACCATTGTCATATAAGATTTTTGGTAGCCAAACTTGAACGAAGAATTAATCTTTTTGCCTTGTGCATATTCGTGAGCAATTTTTGAGAGATAGATGTAGTTTAGCACGAATGCTAGAACAAATATCATAACGCTTGCGATTAGTGATGAAGGTATTAATTTCATAACAGGAACTGCTTGCAACATTATTATTTGAACAAGAAGTCCAATGAATAGTGATAGCACGTTTACAAGACCTAGTGCCTTGAATTTTGCAATTAGTATTACAAAGCAAACAATAACTAAAACTGCTGAGATTATTCCAGATAGTAGCAAGTTTCTTTGAGCAACATCCTTCTCTACAACTGTTTTTGAAAGTTGTTCAAATGAGAAGTTGTATTTAGTGCAAAGAATTTTGCTTGCAACAGAATAAACGTCGTTTGCACTACTATAGTTATTAATGTTTGAAGGACTAACGATAAAGTAATCGTCTCCAAGAATATTTGTATTAGACAAACTAACATCTTTAACTAAAAGTGTTTCTCCAACATAGATATAGAGTTTTGCACTGCTTTGGTCAGTTTTTAGTGTTTTAAACTTTTCTTTACCTGCTTCGTTAAACCTAACTAAAGCATAGTAGTAACCAGATGAACTAAATACACCACATTCTTCTAAATCTGCTTGCGTAAAGTTTGCATCTGCAGTTGTTGATTGTTCGGTTCTAATGTATAGATTTTCGTTACCAACATTGCTAACTAGATCAAGCAAGCCAACTACATCTGTATCATTGTATATTTCGATAGCAATATTTTTGCCACCTACTGAGTATACATATGTGCTATATCCAGCACTAGATAGTACAGTATTAATTCTAAGAGCGTGAGCATCGAGACCTTTTGAAAAGTCAACTTTATCACTTGAATTATTTTTTGCATCAAGTGTAATTTTTACTCCACCCTTATATTCAAATCCTAGGTCTATTGCACCTAGAAAACCAACATACTCATTTGAAGAATTTGGCAATGTAAATCTAATAAAAGACAAAACGACTAAAATTAGACATACGAAAATTATTCCAGCAAAATTAAGTATAGCCCTTTTCTTTTTCACAGTTATTTCTCCTAAAAAATAAAAATTCTTATTAAGTATATAAAAATATAGCAAGATAGTCAAATTTTTTTAACTTATAATGCGAAATAATCTTAGACATATTTATAAAATTTATAAGTTATATTTATACTTTTCCACTCATAAATTACATTGTATGTGAGGTTTATATGGAAAAAGTAAAACAAAACGACAACAAAAATATTTTTCTAACAGGTCTAAAGGGCAGTTTAATTAGCGTTTGCGTAAGTTTAGTGGCTATTCTACTCTTTGCGTTTATCATAAAACTAACAGGAATGAGTAAGGGCTTAATCAAAGTGATTAACCAAATAATCAAGATTGTGAGTATATTTTTAGGTACATTTTTCATTCTTAGAAAAACTGGTCAAAAAGGGTTAGTTACAGGAATTATTGTAGGTCTTCTCTACACAATAATTGCGTTCGTAGTTTTCTCTATTTTGAATGGCAAATTTGCCTTTGATATT
>CATZIR010000118.1 GCA_958420145.1 uncultured Eubacteriales bacterium
TTCCACTTTTTTTACGATTTCTTCCACCTTTACTCCAAGACGAGCAAGTTTTTGAGCATATATTGCTTGCAATGCAATACCAGTTGATAGCGAACGACTATCAATTACATATACATTATTAAACTTTTCGCTTGCTTTTTTTGCATTAGAAAAAGCCGAACTCATTTCACTGCTAAGCGAAAAATGAATGATTGCGTCGTAACTTTCTAGAAGTTTGCCAAAATGTTCTAGATATTGTTCTTCGTTCACTGCACTGGTTTTTGGAAGAACTTTTGTTTTGTCCACATAGTCAAAAATTTCTTGTGGAGTTATTTCGCCATCTAGTGCCATTTCTTCCCCTAAAAGAATGGTAAAAGGAACAGTATGAATATCATATTTCTCTAATAGTTCCTTTGGCATATCAATTGTGCTTTCTGCTGAAATTGCAATTTTCATAAAATTCTCCTTGTTTTCAATGTTATTATAAGTTTATTTGGCAAAAATAAAAACCTACTGAGTAGTATAAACGCTATACTACCACAATTTGCTTAGTAGAGTCAAATTTTTGCAACTCTACTGAGAGTAGAATATGCCATTTTTCTTGCAAAAATTACCTAATTTTGATTGAATTAATGCTAAAAATATGATATAGTAGTGATATGGAACAGTTAGAAGAATTTAGAACAACTGTTGCTCAAAACCTAGTAAAATATAGAAGAAATGCAGGACTTACGCAACTAGAACTAGCCGAAAAACTCAATTATTCCGACAAGGCAGTGTCCAAGTGGGAGCGTGGCGAAACAGTCCCAGATGCATATGTTTTGAAGCAACTTGCTGAAATATACAACATTTCGGTAGACGAATTTTTATCAAAAAAAACAGAAGAACAACAAAAAATGCCTTTCTCAATCAAAAGAGCATTCAAAAACAAGCACTTTATCATAACCAGTTTGTCTACTGGTCTTGTTTGGTTGATTGCGTGCATATGTTTTGTTGTACTTAGACTTCTAGACCTAGACAGTATCGCATATATGTCGTTTATCTACGCTATTCCAGTAAGTTCAATCGTATGTTTAGTTTTTAGTAGCATTTGGTCGAGCAAAAAATGGATTAGTGGTATATTTGCTACAATCACACTTTGGACGGTGTTCCTATCCATTTTCCTATCGTTCTCATCACCTAACCTTTGGATTATTTTCATCATCGCAATTCCATTACAATTTTTGGTTGTGCTATGGTATTTCTTGATAAAAGAAAGCAAAAAGATAAAGTGGCACTTAAAGAAGATTGATGACAAAAGCAAGAAAAACAAGGTTGAAACAATAGAAAACACAGAAAATCAAGCCAAAAATGATAATGTTTCAAGCGATAATCAATAGCGATGTTAAGTAAAGATTTCAACCAACAAAAATGTGAAAAAATATAAATAAAAACACAAAATTGATGGCAATACTAAGCAAAGTTTATATAAAAAAGATAAAAATGCTAAAACCGTAGACCTAACTTGAAATGCTAAAATACAATTTTGTTCTAATAAAACCAAAGACTAAAAAAATAATTTTAATTATTAACATAAAAAAATGCAATCTATAAAACTTTTTAATAGTTTAGATTGCATTTTTTTGTTTATTCTTCGTAGTCGCGGTGTTTGTTGCAAAGATAAATTCTGCCACGAGTTAAAATTGGCGATATAATGAGCCAAATTGCACCGACTAGCACAAGAATGTAGATTATTCTAGAACCAGCATTAAAACCACCAAAAATGGCTTCTACCAAGTTCCAGTTAAATATGCCAATTAGTCCCCAATTTAGTGCACCAGCGAGAACTAATATATAGGCAATTATGTTTGCTATAATCATATCTCTTCCCTCCAAATATAGTTTGTGTAATAAAAAAAGCAATATAAGTTCAGTTAAAAACTCATATTGCTAAAAATTGTTAAAAATCAAAGTCACCTTTACTACTAAAATCTGGAATAAACTCACAAGTGGAACTTGATAGTTCTTGTACAAAGCCATTTACAAAGCCAAGAGAAATGATATATTGCAAGACTTGTTCGTATTCCTTCTTTTTTAGTTTATGCTTCAAAATTTTATGCTTTTTTGCCTTGTAATAAGGCGTATATTGGCTCATAACCGAGATATAAGTATTTTCCCCAAGGTTTTCCTTAATCCATTCAAAAACCATTTCACTGTCGCCATAATGGGTTGGTAAAATTAGATGTCTAACGATTAGTCCCTTTTTCATAACGCCGTCTTCTACAACATCTTCTGGCTGATTTTTTCGCATTTCGAGTATTGCCTTGGTGGCTACATCAAAATAGTCAGTAGCGCAGGAATATTCGGTCGAAAGTTTGCGTGAAAAGTATTTTAGGTCGGTTAGGTAGATGTCGACATACTTTTTTAGTTTTTTTATCGTTTGCACGGTTTCATAGCCACTTGTGTTCCACACTATCGGCACTTTTGGTCTATAGATTTTTAGTGCTTTGATGATTTGATTTGTGTAGTGCGTTGGAGTGACTAGGTTTATGTTCACTGCACCTTTTTCTTCTAGTTGTTTGAATAGGTCAGCGAGTTTTTCTATAGTTATCTCCTTGCCTTCGCCCAAAGATGAGATTTGATAGTTTTGACAGTATATGCATTTTAGGTTGCAACCAGAAAAGAAAATAGCGCCACTGCCGTTCCCACTGCTGATTATTGGCTCTTCCCATTGGTGTAGCATAACCTTTGCCACCTTAACGGTGTTAGACATTCCACAAAAACCAAGTTTTTCATTTCGGTCTACCCTACAATTTCTAGGGCAAATTTTACAATATTTTTCCATACAACAATTATACTTTAATTAGTTAGTTTAGTAAAGAAAAAGTGAGTTTTTAACTCACCTTTTTTTGTTATCTTTGTTTTTGGAACTTGCCGTCTTTTTTCTTTACGGTTAGGCTTAGGTCTTGGCTTTCGCTAAGTCTTGTTGCAACTTCTAGTGCTTCTGCCTTTGTTTTGCAACGCTTGCTTGCTCTGCCACTATCTGTCTTTTTTACGACCCAGTTTTTGTTTTCTTTGTCGTATGTAACAAAATATCTTTGTTTCTTTTGAACTGCTTCTGCTTGAGCGTTTTCTTGTTTTTCTTCTACTGCTTCTTCTTTTGGTTCAGCCTTTTCTTCTTTGGCTGGGGCTTCTTCTTTTGCAGGTTTTTCGTCTTTCTTTTCTGTTTTTTCAGCCTTTGCAGTCTTTGGTTTTGATGCTTTCTTTGGTTTTTCTTGGGTTTCATCTTCTTTTGCCTTTTCTGTCTTTGTGGCTGTTTTTTTATCTTCCTTTTTAGGTTCAGTTTTGTTTGTATTTTCTTCTTTGGCAGGCTCGGTTGCTACTACCTTTTCAAC
>CATZIR010000119.1 GCA_958420145.1 uncultured Eubacteriales bacterium
TTGTATCGCTATATGAATAACTAAACACAACAGAAGAAGAACCATCTATTGTTATCGATCCAGTATTTGTGCTAAATGCTAAATCGTTAGAAATAATTTTGTAAGTATACTTGCCATTGTCCAAAGCACAAGAAAGTTTAGTATATGGGAAGTCAAAATTCTTTTCATTAACTGTCACAGTTTTTACTAAATTACCGTTGCTATTAGTAAAAGTAATTACAACAGGACTATTCTTAACTACAGTTCTTAAATAATCTTTAGAATAATTGCTGTCAGTTTTTAATGTAATATCTAAAGTCGAATAAGCCTTTGGCTCTTCGGCACAATCAGCGATTGGCTCGTCTTTAATATTATCTTCAGGCACTTTGATAGGGTTTTCAAAGTCTAACTTTTCATAATGGCAATTTAGATAAGTTTTAACTTTATAACAGTGGAAGTTATCGCCATTTGCCATTGGGTATTTCGATTGTTCGGCTTCAGGAATTGGATAAATTGTTAGCGGTGCAGATACATCGACCGAGCAGATACCTTGATTGTATTTGCCATAATCATATTTCAATGCACTTTGATAAACATAGTTGTAAAATGCGTTGAAGTCTGCAGAGATTGTTTTTTCGCTTTGCATAAATATTTCAACATTATCGTTGTAGAATTTTAAGAAATACTTGTTAACAATTTCTTTGTTAATGTAATCACGAGTTGAATTCATTGCATTAGAATTTGACCACAATTTTGAAACTAAACTACCCATAAAAAACTGGTTACCCGTTAAACGAATGAAATTATAATTTCCACTATCGAATAAACAAATTCCAGTTGCCGATTTAGAATAAAAGCCACTTAAAAATTTGTTATCATATTTTAATTCAGGAACTTTATCAAAATCTTGATAAACACTAAAACTTGTAATACCAAAAGCATAGTGGACAGAAGTTCCAACCATATTAGTAGCACCATTGTAAACTAAGCCTTTATCTGTTTTAATAAATAAAATGTTAGGGTATATAGTTTTATTCTCAGTTTTAATTTCTCGATAGAAGCAAACCAACGAGTCAGTATCTATAATATGCAAGTCGTCGTAGACATCGTCGAGTGTAGGGCAATTAGGGTCGCTTTGTTCTTTGTCAAATTCTTCACGAGTTAAACCACCATTATAGTTTTTATTTATTCCGTTGCCTGCGTCAACATTTGCCGTTGGAGTCTTAAAAATCTTTTTCCAATACCCTAAACGGTCAAAAAAAGAAACGAACATATTCACAACAAATAAAACTGCTACAATCAATAAGGCAACTTTCAAAAAAATACCTAATCTTTCACCTAAAGTTTTTTGAATAACTACTTTGTTTTTTCTCATAAATCTTTCTCCTTATTTTTCTTAATAAAATAATAGACAAACCATAAAGCAACTGCAATTAAGGCTACTATAGCTATCGCTAGCCAATGGTTCGCTATCCACAAAAACATACTACCAATAAAGGCAAATATGCTATCGACTAATTTTGTGTAGGGGTTAGTGGTATTAATGATTTTGCACACTATGTAGTAGCCAGTAGATAGTGTTAAAAAAGCACCAACAACCCATAAAATAATTTTTTTAACCATAATAAGTTTTCCTTATATTAAAAAAGCGAGTAGGCGAATATCGCCACTCGCTCTATTTGTATAAATATTAAAATGTAAAAACAAAGACTACACAGTTTTTGGTTTTACAATAACAGGTTCTTCTTTTTTGTTTCTATCAACAACTAGCTCAGGATGTTTGAACGCGAAGTAACTTAAACTTCTAAATGAGTTTGCGGTTGGTTTTAATAAAATATAACCACCGAGTGTTGAGATTTTAACACTATAACTTGCCTTTGGCTCAACATCGCCTTCCTTCTTATACCATTGTCTTTGAATTTCCATTGCATAATCTTTGATTTCTTCCATTTTTATATCTCCTTGTGTCTAAAATTTCAGATAATCAATTCGACACTAATTGATTACCTTATTAAATTATAAAGTGTTCTTCAAAGTAAACACTATGTGCGTGGAGTATACCCACGACTTACACTATTGATTAAGTTGTAGAAACATCTATTTATTCAAGCACTGCACTAGACAATGCTAATATAATAGTGTTTTATATTTTGACTTCACGCAAGTTTTTGAACAATTTATTCACATCTTCTTTGGTATACTTTCTTTGCTCATAATCAAGCGCTTTTGGTGTTCGCTTTTTATACCAATCTTTTGTTGCGTGATAGTGAGTTAACCAGCCGTTGCGTTTACCTTTGCGATAGCATTCTCTTTCGCGCTTTGTAAATTTTTTAGCAAACTGCTGTTTTTGTTTTGTTGACATTTGCTTAAAATTTGACATACTAAATTCTATAAATACAATCTTTTCTATTGCATTTTTTCCTATTATGAATATCAGGCTTGGCACGCCTAAAATTAGTTAAAACAACTTTTTTACCATAATCTAAATCTTCATATATAACTTTCTTAGGAACTTTAGAAAGGCCACTACGACTAGTCTTAGTATAAATTCTAGTTTTAAAATGGTCCTGTTTATCTAACGATTGACTACGTTTCCATCCACCATAGGTCAAAGGAACGAAGTCTACAACATCTTGTTTATGATAAACATATTTACCATTTTGTTTTTTATAAATTGTTCTATTGGCTAAACTCATTATTATTTTCCTTTTATTTTTCTTGACTTTGTTAATAAAATAAATTATCTTAACAAAGGGGTGCTGTATGAATGAAATTATAGAAAAATTACAAAAACGATATAATGACATAATAATTAAAGAAAAAGCTCAAATGGTAGCAGTTTACTTTAATGAATTACCAGATATATCAAAATGCGACTTTTCAAAAATTCAACAAAAATGCAAAGAATTAGGTTTTTATGTTTACAAAGCAAATAATTGCCCAGTAAACACAACATTTTTTAAAAAACAATGGAATAACGAGCCTTGCCTAATTCTTTATAGTGATTTCTCGTTGACACAAATCAATCATACAAAAGACTATTGGAGAGCATAAGCTCTCTTTTTTATTTATATCTCTTTTTATTGTTTTCGTGACTTCTAATCGCCGATTTAAGCCAGCCACGACTATCGGCTTTATAAAGTCCTTCTATAGTTTTGGTTGCACTATCATGATAGGGGTTACCTACACCTGCAAGGCCAGAACCGAGCGAGCCCTTAAGCCAACGACCAGTTCTTTTATTTCGCTTGCCAGTAAGTCCAACGCAATAACCACCATATGCTTTATGAATGGTTAATTCATTTTTTGTATTTCTACAATATCTTTTATTATAGAAATCAACTAAATTTTCCAAATCTTTTCTATTAGCCATTT
>CATZIR010000120.1 GCA_958420145.1 uncultured Eubacteriales bacterium
ATTTTGCTTGTAGTTTTTGCTTTGCTTATGGTAAAGACAATTGGCTATGGCACAATAGACCCAGCCAATATAAATGCGTATTTTAATGATAGACCACTCACGAATTTTCTAACCAAAGCGATACTTAGTCAAGATTTAGTTTCAATTTTGGTTATCGTTGGTTTGTGTATTGCAACCTTTGTTTTGGGACTACTGCTTGCTATTGCGTCCTACGGCAAAACTGAGACAGGTTATCACTCTAAAAGTATGGAAATATCTTTCCCTAAAAAGCATTCGCTTTTTGGTAGTTTGCTAAAAAAAGAAGTGAATAACTACCTAACAACTCCAGCGTTTTTGTCTAACACAATTTTGGCGCCACTGCTTATTTTAGTTCTTTCTATTTTTATAAGTTCTATTGGCGTAGACGGTATTAGTCAAAAGTTAGGTGTGGCTATTTCTCAGCAAGACCTTACGGGACTAATATGCGTAACTTTTATGTTTTCGCTGTCTAGTGGCGTTATAAGTGGCTCAACTGTGTCGCTCGAAGGCAAAAACTTTTGGATACTAAAATCTAGCCCAATAAAAGAAAATTTGCTCTTTTTAGCCAAAGCACTTTTGCAAATGATTTTCACATCACCTATGGTGGTTATTAGTGCAATAATTTTATCAATTTTTGTTCCACTAAATTTTGTGAACTTTTTAATAGTTTTAATTGTTCCATTAATTTTCTCATTGCTACTATCGTTTGCTGGTGTGTTTTTAAATTTGTGTTTACCAAAACTTGAGTTTGACGACGAGTCAAAAGTCGTGAAGCAATCACTATCAACCTTGGTGATGATGTTAGGTGGAATGCTACTATCTGTTTTGCCTATAATTGTCTACGCATATACAACACTTACGATATTGCAACTAAGTTTAATCTTTGGGTCGTTGTATTTAGTATTGCTATTAGTTTTTGTTATTCTTCTTTTCACAACAGGGAAGAAGTTGTTTAGAAAGTTATAGGCATAAAAAATCACTCTCATTTGAGAGCGATTTTTTGTCTAAACCTTTTGTCAAGGCTTAACCACCAACTACTGTTCCAGAACCATAGTTTGTTGTCCAGTCAGCAGGAGCAGTTGTCCAAACTTCGCTTGCAGCACCATTAGCAAATTGAATTGCTTCCACTGCAACAGTAATAGCATAAGTTTTGTTAGCATCTGCATTAGTTAGTGTCTTTGGAACTGTTACTTTGTTAACGAAAGCAGCAGTGTTAGTTGCTTTTAATACGCCTTTGTAGTAGTAATAGTCGTCGTCGCCTTTAACCCAGTTTGTGTCTGTTGTGGCTTCTACATTTACTGATGAGCCATCGTTGTTAGTAATAGTTAATTTACCTCTAACAACACAGTCTGATGAGTCGGCTGGAATACTAATACCAATAACTTGGTCGTATACTGTTCCAGGCATTGCTGTTCCACTAAAAGTTAGTGCAGTAACAGAAGCACCACCTTGCGTGATGTCAATGTTGACAGGGTCACCCAATGTGATGTTACCATTGGCCGAACCACTGGCCGAAAAGAATGCTGCCGTAACGCCAAAAATCACAGATAAGCCTAGCAAAATAGATAGTGCTACAATAGCGATTGTAGAGCCAGAATTTCGTTTTTGCTTGATTTTGACGGTTGGTTGAACACTTTCAGTCTTTCTTTTAGTTTGTTGTTCTTTCTTTTCCATTTTTCTCTCCTATTTTAGATTTAGTCCTTTACGGACTTTTTCAAAAGTAGTTTGTGAAAAGCCTAAAAAACTATTCAAAGTATAAAAGCCAAAATTTTACAAAAACAAATAGTGAAGCCGAAATGTTTAATATTAATATTAAAAATTGATTTAGGGCTTATTTTTCTTTACTAAAACAAATTAATTTTGTAAAATAAACTTGTATAGGAGTGAAAAATGGCAGAAAATAAGGTTAATCCACCATCTTTGCCTACTAGCAAACCTAACTTAGATAAACTAGACGATAAAAAAACTAGTGTGGTTGGTGTAGAAAAGGTAGCAAAATCTAATCCAGAAATGATTTTGTCTAATAGTAAAACAAAAAAGTTAATCATTACCTTGGTTAGCCTAATTTTGTGTGTTATTATAGCGACAACCATAATTGTTATAGTTAGTCCAAAATCTTGGCAACCTAACGATATTAACATTGAATTTCAGGTGGGACTTGAAAGTATTGATAAAATAGAATTTGACCAAACAACTGGCGAGCCAACAAAGCTTATGCCCGGTGACACTATGAATGCAAAATACTCAATTAAGAGTGTAGCTCGTGGAGATAGTAATGCAGAAGTTTATGTTAGAGTTATGTTTTTTGCCGAAGTTGATAATAACTATAATAGTGGTGTTTTGCTATTTGATACATCAAGCTCTAGTTGGGCAGAGAACTGGATTATGGGCGCAGATGGATTTGCTTACTACAAAAAAACATTAAAAGCAGACCAATCAGTCGACTTTCTAAATAAAGTTATTCTAAACAAAAATCTAGACAATTCATATCAAGGCAAGACCATCAAAATAGTTTTCTATGGAGAATGTTTGCAAGCAGGGCAAGAAGGCTTTTCTGCTATTGAGTCAATTTGGCAGACCGCTCCAACTCTTTGGAAAAACCAATTTAGACTTAGTGAGGCTTAAAATAAATGAGTAAAAAAGCAAAGTTGTGGCTTATTATTTCAATAAGTTTACTAGTTGTAATAGCGAGTGTTACAACTTTGTTTTTAGTACTTTTTAATAAAAAACCAATGAAATACATCTTGGAAACACCAGTGGTAGACCATGAAAGAGATGGAAATAAAAAACTGCTCATTGCAAAGTATAATCCAAATGCAACAGACTATATTTTCTATATCTACGCAGGCGAAAATCCAGACCGACTATACGACTATGCACCATTTACTGCGAGCGAAAATCAGGTAGATAGGTATTACCTTGATGTTACAAATATTTTTGTTGATGCAAAAGATTACTATTACTATTGCAAGTTAGTGGGAGATGGAGAAAAATATGAAGATTCTAAACTTTCTCTGGTCCACAAGTTTGAAAACAAAAAATCCATTTCAACTCCAAGATTATCTTTAACAGATAAAACACTTTCTTGGACCAAAATTGACAACTCTATTGGCTATAAACTACGTATTAATTATGATAAAAATAATTATGTTGAGCGAAACGAAATTATCGAAAGTGAAAGCTTTGATATTAGTCCATATTTAATACCAACTAACGACAAAACTCTAACTTTTAGCGTAAAGGCTGTTGGTAAAGAGTTTTATTACGATAGTGAGTATAGTAACACGGTTTCGTACACTAAAACATACACACTAGCAAAAGTTCAAA
>CATZIR010000121.1 GCA_958420145.1 uncultured Eubacteriales bacterium
TTTCTAGTTTTACATTTGCTGGTATTGCGCTTTCTTTTAAGTCTTTTAACAAGTCTAAACGAAGAAGAATATTTCTAACATCAAAATTGTTTTCTACCTTTGCACCTGATTCATCTCTATTAATTTGAGATATATTGAAATCTTTGAATATCTTTTTATTAACGTCTTTTTTATCATCATATACTTTGGATGCAATCAAAACAATATTGGTGTTTCTGTAAAAACCATTTACTCTCTTAATATCTTCCATAAGTTCCAAACTTGCTGTAACTTTTGTATGAGTTGGAACACCACTATTTATATTTAGTCTAAATTTGATAGGTTTACCATCAAACAGTTTTAGGCTTTCGCAAAAAATGGATTTACCAAATGTGTCTGTATAAACCTTTTTTATTTTAAGAAGTTCTGCAACTATTGCGTTGTTAACAACGTATGCACCAACCATATTGTAGTCACCGAGAAGTCCATTATCTATAACGTCGTTTCGTTGAGTGGCTTTATAGTACTCAATGTCACTTTTATCATAGATATATCCGCCTTCTATGTCTGGTCTACGGTATTTTTCTTCCATAGTGGTTCTCCTTTATAACAAAATTATATAAGTTAATAAAAACTTTGTCTAATTATATTGTGCCAAAATTAGAAAATGTCTGTAATGTCGCTATCGCCTATTGGTTGCATAGGTGGTAGGTCGGCAATCGTTTTCTTATCAAAATTTGGCATTGACTTTTCCAAACTTTGGCTGTCACTGTCTTTTGTAAGGTTAGTAAATGTTGTGGTTTCGCTAATAAATTTGAGTGGAATGGTTCCAGTTTCGCCGTTACGATGCTTAGCAAGAATTAACTCTCTAATGCCTTGCTTTTTGCTTTCGTCTGCAACGTAGTTATCTGGGTTGTAGATGAACATAACAATATCTGCGTCCTGTTCGATTGCACCTGACTCTCTAAGGTCTGATAGCATAGGTCTATGGTCAGTTCGTTGTTCTGTTGCACGAGATAGTTGTGATAGTAGCAAAATTGGCACATCAAGTTCCTTTGCTGCAATCTTTAATATTCTCGTCATATCACTAACTTGTTGTTGACGGTTTGCATCTCTTGCTGATGAACCACTGCTCATTAACTGCAAGTAGTCAATCATAATTAGGTCTAGACCTTTTTCTCTCTTTAGTTTACGGCATTTTGATAGAATGTCCATAGGTGTGTTGAGCGAACTATCGTCAACATATATTTCTGCTTCGGCAAATTCCTTGTTTGCTTGCCATAATGATGCCCATTCTTCGCTAGATAATTCACCTTTTAGTGCTTTGCCCATATTGACATATGCCCTAGAACATAACGAACGCTGAGCAAGTTGAATTTTTGGCATTTCTAGTGAGAATATTGCACACTTTGCGTGTTCGTTTAGTGCGCAGTGGTTTACAATATTCATAGCAAGTGATGTTTTACCTACTGCTGGACGAGCAGCAAGCAAAATAAGGTCACCCTTTTGCAAGCCATTTGTCATTTTATCTAGTTGATATAGTCCAGTCTTTAATCCCTTCATTGCATCTTTGTCTTGGCTGATTAGTTGGAATTTATCTAGCGCTTCTTTAACAGACTTATCGATTTTCTCTAGGCTAGACAAAGATTGTTTGTCGCCAATATCAAAAATTTCTTTTTCGGCAAACTTTAAGGCTTCGACCATATCGTCGCTTTCGTAGGCTGTTTGAACAATTCTCTCGCCTGCTGAAATTAGTTGTCTTAGAATCAAGTCTCGTCTTAGAATTTCGCAATAATGTCCAATGTTAGCAGCAGTTGGCACACAGTTTGTAAGTGTGGTTAGATATTCTGTTCCACCAACTTCGTTTAGTTCGCCATTCTTGTCTAGTTGACTAACAACTGAAACATAGTCGATTGGGCTATTTTTTGAATACAAACTAAGCATTGTAGCAAATATCTTTTTGTGGCTTAGCGAGTAGAAAGCATCTTCTTTGAACATACTGCACACAGCACTAGATGCGTTGTCACTAATTAGCGCACAGCCCAAAACTGCTTGTTCGTTTTCGATTGAATATGGCATTTGCCTAACAACATTTTTCTTTTCCATAATTATTCCTTTGTTTGTTCGTCTTTACTAGACTTCTTTTTCTTTTTTGATGCATCAGTGGTCTTTATACTTTCAACATTTTCAAGATGTTGATATCTGCGTTCTAGTCTAGTTTTTTCTCGTCTTAGTTCTAAATTTTCTTCACGTTTTTTGTGAATAATTTCGGCTAAAACGAAAGCAATGGCACCAATGACAACATAAATTACCACTGTCCAGACATTGCCAATTTTTTCTCTAAGAAATATGCCAATTAGAATATAAATTGGCAAACAACATAAAAATGCAAGAAAAAATCTCTTAAAAATCTTCAAATATTCTTTTTTAGTCATATAAGTATATTGTAATTAAAAACTAGACTAATTGCAAGTGAAATTGAAAAATAAAAGAAATCAGGGAATATTTCCCTGACAATTAGAATGTTATTTGGTCAAAACGATGCTCAAAACAATAATTTAGTTCGTCATTTTTGAATTTTCCATTTTTATCGCATTCGGCATAAGTTTCGTTAAACTCTTTTTCTTTAATGCCATATATATCATCTAGGTTAGAGAGATTGAGATAGCCACCTTTTGCGATGTTCATAGTCTCTCTCCAAACGAAATATCTTCTTTTATTTGCACAAATAAGGAAACACCACCCTTTGACTTGTAAACATTATTTTCTAAGTCTAGTGGCTCATATTTTTTGTTAAAAACACTATCCTTTACGATATATCTTTCACCACTAGGGTTGGTTACAATCCAATCTGGTTTGTGTGTTTTTTCGTCTACTGAAACAATGTTTTCGGTCTCGGCTAGACCGTTATTCATCACCGTTACAACTTTTTCACCCACTCTGCCTTGAACGGCAACAATGGTAGCAAACTTTGCATACCTTTTAGGCGAAGTAGTTCTAACCAAATTTTCTACATAACTTTTGATATCTTTAATTTCGATATAGTTTTCCATATAAATATGGTATCACAACAAGTTAAAATTGTCAAGATGGGAACACTTTAACAGAGATAAAAAGTAATTTGTTTAACGCAATTTTTTATACACAAAAAAGATGCACAAAATCTTCATTACTATCTACATACAAAATAGTTTAATAACTGACTTTGAAAATAAAAAAAGCGATATTCCATTTTGTTGTTTTTATTGATTGTCATCGCAACATAAAAGTTTAGACATCTCAAGACAAAAAATAAGACAAAAACTCAAATGAAATTTTGTCTTATTTC
>CATZIR010000122.1 GCA_958420145.1 uncultured Eubacteriales bacterium
TAATTCTTCGCAAATTGCAGGCATAATACAAACAACAAATGTTGTAACCAACAACATTCCTACATTTGACACATCAAGAAAACTAAAACTGCTTGACTGATAGCCAAAAGTAGTTAGAATCCAATCCATATAACTAACTAGATAGTTAAAGCCATAGAGTGCCACAATGCCAACTGCGATACAAATTAGTATTTGCCAAATGTTTAAATTAAACTTGACGTTATTAGCCTTTATAGAGTTTGTTTTTGTGTTTTTTTTGTAACTAACAAATAACAAGAAAAAGCCTACTTGATTAAGTGCCAAAGTAATGTAACTATATGCTGTTTTTGATATGTTAGGGACATAAAGTGCCTTTATAATAGGTGCAAGAAGCAAAACAAAAATTGCTGGCACGAAAAGTGACAACATAAACATAATTCCACTATCTTTTGGTCTATAATCTAGTCTTTTTCCCATAAACTCTTCCTATAAATATAAGATATTATATATCAAATAATACTATTATTGCAATCAATTATCTTTTTAAAATGTTTTTAAAAATAAAAAAGCAACCATATTGGTTGCAATTTATTATTTGTTTCTTTTTCTTGCTTCTTCGGATTTTAGTTTTTTTCTAACGCTTGGTTTAAGATATGCTTCTTTCTTTCTTAAATCTCCAATGATGCCGTCTTTTTGACATTTTCTTTTAAATCTTTTGATAGCACTATCAACTGATTCATTTTCGCCAACTTTTACTAGACTCATCTTATTCACCACCTTTGTGTCAAAATTCTAGTCAATTATACTTTACATTATGTTAAAAGTCAATGCTTTTAGAGTATTTTGCAAATAAATTTAGGCAGTATTCTTGTTATATAGTTCCTTATTACTTAAAAAACAAGCAGGTATTCCAAAATTGTCGATTATTGTGCCTTAAAATCTTAGTTTAACTCCAAAAGTGGCTTATAAAATGTTAAAACCTAAAATTAATTTGTCCGATTTTGTTACAAATTTGGTTAAAAGGTTTTTATTTATATCTTTTGCACTACTTTTGTTTTAACGCACTTTTTCATCAAAATTAGAGTTACAATTAAGTATCAAAAAAGGAGAAAATTTATGAGCAAAAATTCAAAGGCAAGAGCCATAATTAAAGAACTAGCTATGCAGGCAAAACAAAGATTGAGAAATTCAAACTACGGCACTCACGAAGAAAATATGGAGTTTAAGCGTAGCCTAATTAGGCATAGCAATCTTAGACTTTTAACAAACTATGAGTGCAAGAAACCAGAAATCACTATTAAAATTATCAACGACACTGTCGATGACGAAAATTTCAAAAACAGAGTATATGCTCTTTTGAAAGAAAATCAAGACACAGCATCTCCACTCGCATCATTAATCGACCAAGACGCTTTCTCACTTATGAGCGAAACCGAACAAGAAAAGTATATTTTGGATATGAGTGACAGATATTTGAAAGTTCGTGAAAAATACATCAATTCATCTAGATATTAAAAAAACGCTATTTAATAGCGTTTTTTATTATTTGTTTAAGTTAGATACCACAATATGTTTTTTTGCTTTTTGTTTTTTCTTCTTTACAATAATGAATATGCAGAAAATTAAAATTACACCAACAATAACGCAGACAATAATAAGTGTTGTATAGTCAGCCACAACAGTGATTTCAAGTTCAGTCGTCGACTGGTTGCCGTCACTATCTGTAACAATATATCTTACGGTGTGAATACCAACCTTATTTTCACTAAATTCAGTTACTATCTCTACATTTTGAGAATTACTCTCAATTATATTATCTTCGTTGTCAAATATTTCAATGAGTGAATATAAATCAACTTTTTCACCTTTTGTTATAATTAGTTTATCATCCTTAACTGTGATTTTAGGGCTTCCACCAGCCTTTAATTTGGCAATAAATTCGGTGTATGGTTCTCTATCACTTTCCTTTAAACTATCGTAAGTGTTGATTACTTGAGATTTCTTCTCACTATTTATTCGCTTGTTTGCAATTTCTTCATCTGTTACTGAATTTTTATAGTCTTCTATAAGTTTTATTGTTTGGTTTTTTTTTTCTTCATACAGCACTTGTTCTCGTCAAAATTATCATCGCCAACAAGTTTCAAGCCCTTTTCGGTTACTTGATATGTTATTGTGTTGTTACTACAATTGTAGGCATTAATTTTATTGCCTGTTTCCAAAGAATACACGCCTACCAAGTTTGGTCTTTGTGTGTAAATTGTAATAGTCCAATTAGTTTCAAAATTTATTGTAGGGTTTGTTAGTGTATAATCAGTAAAGTAATGATTGCCCTTTACTTCTATTTTATCTACTTCTTCGTCTTTTTCATTTTTGATTGTAACCGAAACATAAACATCATCTGGTTTGTTTGCCCAAGTGGTATTTCTATTTCCTAGGTCCGAACCACCTAAAGTTATTTTGCCTACTTTATAGTTATCGCTAAAAGTAAGTATATAACCAACTGTTCCATATATTCCCTTAATTTTTATTGCAGTGAGTGGCAATTTTTTAGTTTTGTCTATCTTGATATAATCATATGTTATTTCATTATCGCCTTCGACTAAATTAACTACGCAAAGTTTATTTTCGTAATCATAGTCTATTGGAAGTCTAATCTCGTATGTGCCAGTGTTTAGGTTTTCAATTAAAATATTTTTAGAACTTATTTTTATCTTTTTAATAAGTTCACCATTTTGCATTAGTTGTAGATCTTTGTTTTTAATAACATTAAAGTCATCAATATTAATCGTTAAATGAAGTGTTCCCCAACCATATTGGAAAATCGGAGCAATAGAGTTGGAACAAACTGCAATAAAATCTCCATTATAGTATGCACCTGCATTAACTCTAGAGTCGGCAACTGCAGTATATTTAACTCTATAATTTTGGTCAAGTGAGTTTTTCGCATCAAATTCAAGTCCAATCATTTTATCCATTCTATTTACTACTTCTAGGTAATATTCCAAGAATGCATCTATGCTAGGATATGGATTGCTTCGCCGTCTACCACGCCATACGAGTTTTGACTTTCTTTCCAAAAATTTTTAAAGTCGTCTTCACTATCTTTATAGTGATAGTAATCAAGTGCTTTTGCACTAGAATTAAACTTTAGTTCTATTTTGTATGTTTTGTTTATAACTTCTTCACTTAGTCTTGGTGATGTTATTAGTGGAACGCAATCTTCGTTTTTGCTATTTGCAATGGTTTGGTAGTCAGTCGAATCTTTCTTTACTGT
>CATZIR010000123.1 GCA_958420145.1 uncultured Eubacteriales bacterium
TGACCGTGAGTTACAACAATACCACGAATTCTCTCTTTGTTTTGTGTTAGGTATGTGATTTCTGGAACAACCAAGTCAATTCCTGGCATAAGTTCGCCATAAGGAAAACTGGAACCACAGTCAATAATTATGATGTCTCTACCATATTCAAGTGCCATCATATTTTTACCAATTTCGCCAACACCACCTAAAAACATAAGTTTTAGTGAGTTTTTAGACTTGTTTTTGAATAGTGGTTTGTTTTCTTCGTGGTCCAAAGTTATTATTTGGGTCTCGCCTTTCTTTTGATTTTCCAAATCAATCTTTTCAAACAAGTTGAGTTTTCTTGGTTTTGGCTTTTGCACAGGCATATCTGTTGAATATGTTGTGCGTCTAACTGGTGCATCTTGTTTTGCACTGACTTCTGCCTTCGCTTGTTGTTCTTTTAGTTTTCTTGCCTTTTCTAACTTTTCGGCAGAAACTATTCCAGACAGATTAATGCCGTTAATTTCTACATTATTTAGTCCGTCTGTGTTCTTTACTGCGTTATATGGGTTGCGTCTATGTGGACGCTTACCAATAACATCTTTTGCTGTTTTTGTTTGAACAGGCTTTGTGTCTTTCTTTTCTGGTTGTGGTTTTAAACTAACACTGCTCAAAAAAACATTTTTTGTTGGTTTTTCGTTCATTTATATCTCCTTTATATTTTACTTTTATATTTTAATATGCCTAATTTAGCAAGCCAAAAATCTATGCTCGCCAGCATTTTAAATCACATTATATACGAAATTTTAGATAACTAAATAATATCTTTAACTTTACTAAATTTGTCTTGCTCTTCTAGTTTTTTAGGCATCATAATGGTGTCGCTATCAACATAGTATCTCATACCTGTGCATTCAAAGTAGACAACATTTTTGAAAATTAGCATAGTTAGAAGTGAAAGTGGTAGAAGTATTAGGTTAGTAACACCAAATGTAAAGAATACACCAAACATATTTAGTAGTAATAGCATAATAGAAATTATTAAGCATGTGCTAAATATTGTTAGGAATTTTTTAGATGTTGCTTTAAAACTTCTCTTTACTGCTTCAAAAATGCCACAATTATGAACAACAATAGCTGTTTCTACGCCAACAAGAAGTGCTGTTTTTAGGCAATACATTAATAGTGCGAATGCTATTGTTACAAGTGGTGCAATAACTAGCACTGCTTTAGAAAGTGCGTAATATATACCAACTGAACCTGCAATTATGAGTAAATCCCAAATAAACACAGTACCTAGTTTTACTAGAGCATATTTAGCAGATTTACCAAAATTTGCGATATAGCAGTTCATAAAGCCAAGTTTATAGTTATTACTCATAAAAGAACGAGTATCTTCTACAACTGGCAAAACAAGTAAACTATCAACAAAATAGTATATTACCACCGCACAAGCACCTACGCTGATTGCTAGTGGCAACAAATTCGCATTACTTATAATTTCGTATAACTTATTTAAAATAAGCATCAAAATTTCTACAAAACTATTTAAGTTAAAATTCAAGAACAAGTTAGAAATATTGTCTTGCATAAAACCAAAGAAATTTTGATTAAGCAGTTGATTTATTATAGGCAAACAAATAACAGTTGTCAAGCCCATTATACAAATTATCGTGATTATTTTGTATAAAAGAATTTTCCAAACTGACGAAAAATTATTCAAAAGTATTTTAACAGTGTTCTTAAACATAATATTTTTCCTTAGAATTTTCCATTTAATAGTTGTAGTATTTACGGTTGTCGTATCTGCTCATACCCGATAGTTCAAAGTATGATGTCATACATAGTGATGTGTAGTAAATGAACAATAAAAGTGTTCCAATAGTGTTAGTGATGTAACACAAGTTGCCTTTAAGTAGGCAAGCTAGTGGAATGATTACCACAAAAGGTAGAACCATTGCAAGCAAGTATTGGAATGTGTTTTTGTTCATTAGTTTTATTGCGTTAGAAATTGCTTGTTTTGTTGGATAGCCACTGATTAACATATTTGGCATTGTTAGGAAAATAACAGAAGCAATTAGTAAGAAAAATGCAAATTTTGCACAGCACAAAATTATTGCTACGATAATTCCAAACACATTTGGAGTGTTGCCCATTCCACTAATAATTAGGTGCATTAGCATAATTAGAGCAGATAGCAAAAATTGCAAAACGAACCATATTAGAAGCAAAATTGCGAGGTTTACTATAACCACCAAAATGTTATTGTTAACATATTGGAACATACTCTTGTAGTTGAGTTTGCCACTACGCATATGATTTTCCATTTGACCTATTGCAAGGCTCACAAAAACTGCAAGCACACCAATTCCCAAAATAGTTAGAATAATTGGCAAGATTTTGAAATCTATTAGTGCATAGAAAATATCGCCATAGTTATGCACAGCAATATTCGAGTAGTTAGTCATAAACTCAAATGTTTTGAATGGTGATAGTAGTCCACCAAAATAGGCCATAGGCACAAGCCCTAGCAAAAAGATATACAAAAAGTTTTTAAATAAATAATTAAAAGATAGTTTGATGTATTTCATAATTTTTACCTACTAAATTATATAACAAATATTTTATATATGCAATTATTTTAACAAAAAGTTAGAAATAATTAACATTGCAACTCATTCTGTCGTAGATATTATTGTCGAAAAAATTTTTCTTTATACAGCAAAAAAGGTGGCGAATTATCTCGTCACCTTTTCCCTATTGCTAACCTTGTGGGGCTTGGTCTGTTTTGTCTGTGTCGCTTGGTTTAGTTTCTTCATCTGCTTTAGTAGAAGAGTTTTCTAAATCTGGCTCAACAGTTTGCTCATCTTTTGTTTCGTCTTTTGTTTCATCTTGTTTTTTTTCTTGCTCACTTTTACTATCTTTATGTACTATTCCTAGTGTGACAAAAATACCTAAAACAGCAGTTGCAATACTTGTTATAGCCACTTCGTTTACACTAAAACCAAAGGTTGTGCCCAAAGTGTTTACAAGTATTATAACAGCACCGATAAGAGTAAGCCAGAAAGTGTAACTTTTGAATTTATTTTTCATCTTTCACCTCTAATACTTTTTTTGATGGTGCTATGGTAGATTTTTTGTTTTTCTTGTAGACAACTTCCTTGACTTCTTCCACTTCTTTTTTTATTTCGTGTACGA
>CATZIR010000124.1 GCA_958420145.1 uncultured Eubacteriales bacterium
TTATCTTGTCCTGCGCTAAAAATTTTGCTTCGCTTTCTTGTTTTTGACAGTATACTATAAAATATCTTTCAAAGAACTTTTCTAGTTTTTGCAAATCTTTGATGATGACTATTTGATTTCGTCCGCTTTCCACTTGTCTTACAAGCGAATTTAGGCATATATCAAAAAACTCAAAATATTGGTCGTCGGTTAGTTCCTTATTTTTGTTAAGCATTTTTAGTTCTACGCATTCGCTTTTTATTAGCGACAAATCTTCTGGTCTATCGTCTACTGAGAACATTGTTACATTATATCTTAGTGACAAGTCTCTAACTAGGTCGATAACTAGGTCTTCGGTGTAGTAGTTTTCGTAGTAATTCATCATCACCCTAGAACCTTGACCAAATGGGCAAATTCTATTGATTATTTGAAAATCAACATAGTTTGTATTTGTTAGTTCTATTTTGCTATTTGGATAGACGGCATCGAGATTTTCAAAATTGATTCTCTCTTTTGGCATTTTAACATCTTCGCCGTGCATTCCATTGATTGCAGTAAGTCTCTTGACGATGTTAGGTTTAGAAGGGTCAACATTATAGTATAATCCTTCAACAACATCGCCCATTTTAACATTGGTGTCGTTTAGTATTTGTGGTGTTAGGTAATATGAATTTTGATTGTTTTCAAAATATCCGTGTTTGAAAATTACTGCGTAGTTTTCAGGCAAAAGTTTAACAAAGCCTGAACACTTACTAAAATTTTCTGGCGTAAAGTTCATCTCTTGCATAAATGATGGGCCAAATAATCTATATTTTTCAACTTGTTGTTGATAAACACTCTTTTTCTCTATTTTAGGAACAAAGATGTTCATAATCTCGTCTATTCCAGCAATTTGCTTGGCTGGTCTACCTTGGTTAGTCTTTTTAACATAAGGTTGTTCTTCGCCTTGCATAATGGCTAAAATTTTGTCTACCAAAATTTCTTTCTTGTATTTGGTAGGAGAATAAACTCCAACTTGGCGTGCCACATTTCTAAGCTCATATATACCCAAGTTTTGCAATGCTTCTTTTGAATAATTCTTAAACATTCCTTTCTCCTTTTTTTGTCGTCGTTATTATATCATAGCAATTTAATCTTGGCAACATTTTTGTAAATAAAAATTATTTTTTACAAAAGTTTTTTAAAAGAAAAAAACTGCACCCAAATGCAGTTTATTTTGTGTGATTATATGAGCAATTCACCACTTGTTGTTGCTATGATTTTCAAAATTTGCACTTCATCGCCCGTTTTAGCATCGATATATACATAATAAGTGGAATCATTTAGCGTACACTTGTATTCGTAGCAAAGGGTTTCGTTGCCATACTGAACTGGAATTAGTGTTAGTTTTTGTGTTTCGATAGTGAGAAGAGAACTAACTTTGCTTCTTGCTGCACTTTCGCTAATTGTGACACTTAGACCTGTTCTATCGGTGTGATTGTATGCGTAGCTTTGTGCTTCCCAGCCCAAAACTTCGCCAGTTGAACAAGAAACTTTCACCTTTATCATATCTGGGTAGATGATAACGTCATCGACCACTGGTGTTAAATTAATATAAGCCATGCCAGTTACTTTTGTGCTCCACACTGCCTTTACATTAATTCCTAGCATTTGTGCAAACTCTTCGGCTTTTTGTTCGCAAGCGCTTAGGTCTAACTCATCTTTATCACTTCCTGCATAACTAGAAATGGTTAAAACAAAGCCACCTTTTTTGGTTATTTGAACATAGATTTCTCTATTTTGCTCGTTAGTTAAAGTAAAATTATATGTCTTGAAAATGCCGTCGGTCTCTCCAAGATATTTCAAGTTTTTAATGTTCTTGCCTTCGTATATCTTTTCTACCTTGGCTTGCGCGTCTTCTTGGGTTATTTCTTCCCCCACCAAACCTTTAATATCTTTTTTGGTTTGAGACTCACTAAAAGGTCCGTCGTAGATTAGCGTTGGGTATTCAACACCTTCTGCCTGCATATCAGAAAACATATCATTAAAAGTATTATTCTTGCTATCAGTTTGTTTTTTAGAATCAGCCAAGATGTTGTATCTACCATTATTTTTAGATATGAAATCGTTTAGAATTTGTTTAATGTATACACTCATACTGTGCAAGTCATTAATCGACTTGTTATCATCTTCGCTAAGCGACTGGTTGTTTTTTAGTTTATTTTCGATATAGTAACTAAAGCCACCTGTTTGGTTAATAAAAGTTGTTGTTTGGTCTATGCTTTGATGACTAATTGGAAGCCTAGAACGGTCTTCATTTGCCTGTGTGCATTGTGTGTGGATATTATTAAACAATTTTTGTCTTGCAGTTGTTCCAGTCGATACCACGGCCTTAGATAGATTGCTCTCAATGTTGTTTACATCGTTTAGGAGTTCGTATACGGAGCGTTGATAGTTGTTTTCTAATTGATTTGCATAACTTGCCATAGCAACTGTATTGCCAATATAGCCAAGTGTTAGCACACCTGCAACGACTGCTAAAACCACGATTGCTGCAATAAATCCCCTTGTTTTGCGTTTTGTTTCTTCTTTCATTTTATATCTCCTTTATTTTATATAGCAAACACGTGATTGCCAATAACGACTACCGTTGTTCTAGTAAAAATCCAAGAACTTGTTGCAGTCGCTGGGTTGTAGTAATACAAACTGCCATAGCTTGGGTCCCAACCGTTCATAGCGTCTTGAGCTGCCTGATATGCCGTCGCATTTGGTTCTAGGTTGAACTGACCGTCGTGAAGTGCTGTAAATGCCCAAGGTTGATAGATTACGCCTTGCAAGGTGTTTGGAAAGCCTGCATCTTCGACACGATTAAGAACTACTGCACCAACGGCAACTTGTCCAGTATAGATTTCACCCCTAGCCTCACTATATATTAATTTTGCCAAAAGGTATAGGTCGCTATTTGTCTGCTCGCTGTCGCTAACACCAAGTGCTGTTAAGGTCGCGTCGTTAAGGTTTCCTGTTTCTACCAAACTGTTGTTACTTTGAAACTCACTTATTGCTGTTTTAGTAGCGTCGTCTAGTATGCCATCGATTGTGTCCTTAAAGTAACCCATTTCGCTAAGTTTTGCTTGTGCCACTCTAACCATATTGACGCTTGCTTCGACGGTCACTGTTGAGCGAGAGTTAAACCCACCACC
>CATZIR010000125.1 GCA_958420145.1 uncultured Eubacteriales bacterium
GCAGATTGTTCAATCGCTATGGCAGACGGAAGCGAAGTCGCAAGGAATTTGTCTAACATCGTTTTGCTAGATAGTAAATTTTCTTCACTTCCTTCGGTTGTTAGGGAAGGTAGACAAGTAATTAACAATGTTCAGCAATCAAGCACATTGTTTCTAATGAAAACTATTTTTACAATACTACTCTCTTTGCTTGCTATTATAACAACTTCGCCATACCCATTTAGCCCAAGCCAACTTCTAATACTAGAAATGTTTGTTATTGGTTTGCCATCTGTTATTTTGGCAATTCAACCCAATAGCAAATTAATCACTGGCAACTTTACATCTCAGGTTCTAAAAAAGGCACTTCCTAATGGGCTTATGATGTTCTTCAATGTTTTAATTGTTATTGCACTAAATGACTTTTTAGGACTAAGTACTGGTGAATATTCTACCGTAAGCACGTTAGTTTTGTTTGGAACAGGCTTTGTTAACCTATTCTTCCTTTGCTTACCGTTCAACCCACTAAAATCATTTTGTGTAGGACTATCTGCGATGCTTATTGTTATTTCTTCGTGCTTTCTAGGAAAGTTCTTTGGACTAACCGAATGTACACTAAGAGTGCTAATAATTTTTGCAGTGCTAGTTATTGCCTCCATTCCAATGCATATTCTTGTTCCCAAATTTAGCAATTACTTGTTTGATAAGGGGCTGATAAATGGTTCGTCAATTAGGCAAAATGGACAATACGTTTTAGTTAGAAATCGAAAAGTTGTATCTAGCGGAATGATAACGAAAAAGAGAAAAATGAAAAAAATTAAAAATAAAAATGACTCAACACAGATTCAAAACACTGATATCAATCAAGACTAATTTATCTTAGTTTTGACTAACAAAAATTGACCTAAGAATATGAGAAATCTACTTATGCGAATAATTTCGACAATTTTAAACAAAATACCAAATTATTTGCGTAGCTTTCTCATATTTTATTTTTGCAAAACTTTGAATAATACGCCAAATTGTGCTAACATTTTCTTGTCAAATAATTAATGGCAAAAAAAGGAGAATGAATTGTGGAAACAAAATTAGTATTGGTAGATGACAGTTTAGAAGCATTGAATAATTTGAAAAGCGAACTTGAAAAAGATAGAGATTATAAAGTTGTTGGCTCTTATGTTACTGCAGATGAAGCGCTAAATGAAATTGACTCATTAAACGCTGATGTTATTATTACAGACGTAGTTTTAAAAGGAGTAGATGGCTTTGAGTTTATCGAAAAACTAAAAGAAAAGAATGTTCAAGCAAAAATCATTGTAACTTCTGCATTGAGCCACGAAAGTTTTGTAACAAAAGCAATGAATAGTGGTGTTAGTTACTATATGGTCAAGCCATTTAGCGTAGAAGTTCTAAAAAAACGCATTAAAGATATTTTAAGCGAAGACTACAGCCAAAAAGAAACTAGCGAGATGATGCAAGATAAAAAACAACTAAAACAGTTAGAAGAAAAGATAACAAACATCTTTATTACTGTTGGTATACCTGCACATATCAAGGGTTATCAGTTCCTTAGAGAAGCAATCAAAATGGCAATCGACAATCCAGAAATTATTAACTCTATCACTAAAAAACTTTACCCATCAATTGCACAAAAATTTGAAACAAGTCCTAGCAAAGTCGAAAGAGCAATAAGACACGCAATCGAAGTTGCTTGGAACCGTGGCAAGATAGAAAATATTAACACTCTTTTTGGTGTAAAAGTATATTCTAACAACGAGAAGCCAACTAACGGCGAATTTATCGCACTAGTTGCCGACAAAATGCTACTAGAAGGCATCTAAAAAATTTTTAAAAATGTATAAAAAATAGTGGACAATTACATAATTAACTAATATACTTATAGCGACTAATAAATTAATCAGGAGTTAATTATTTTTATGACAAAAATAGAGTATGTAAGATGTCCTAGGTGTGAACTAAACTACATCGACAAAAAAGAAAAACTTTGCAAAGTTTGCAAAATGGAACTAGAAAACAAACACTCAAACGAAGTCGAAGAAGTTGAACAAGGTATTTGCCCAATTTGTAAGATTAATGTTATAAACGACGACGAAGAAATGTGCCCAATGTGCGCTAAAGAAAGAGAAATTCAAGAACAAAACAACAGTCCTATCGAAGACGATCCAGACGAAAGTTGGAGAAACTATGTCGATAACGACGACACAGAAACAGAAAGTGACGAAATTGGCGATATGAGTTCTATTCACGACGAAGACGAACTTCTAGACGACATTCCACTAGACGACGAGCTTGATGATGATTTGGACGACGAAGATAGTGAAGAAGAAGACGATGAAGACTTTAGCGACGACATCGACGACTTCCCAGAGGCAGACGACTTAGACTACGACGACGAAGATGGCGAAGTAGACGATGACGACTACGATGATGACGACGACCTTGATGACGATGAATAATAAAAAACTAGCCACCGTGCTAGTTTTTTTATACGTTTTGATAATCCTATATAATATAGTATAATGTTTCTATGAAATTAGATATAGGAAAAGCCTTAAAATACCAAAGGGAGTTGAACAAACTGTCTCAGCGAGAACTTGCTAGGCAGACTGGGATTACGCAAGCATCAATCTCTAGGTGGGAAGCAAATGCAAACTCAATTAGCATAGAAGACCTTTGTACTTTACAGATTTTTATAAGATTAGTATAGATGAACTTATTGGTAGAATAGATTGATTGAATAAATTTTGTTTTTAAGTCAAAAATCAGTCTATGAAGACAACAAATAGAACAGTAAATGAAGTGAAAGACGAAGTGACTAGTCTGCTTGGAAAGCCTGTAAAAATGGCTGTAAATAGGGGCAGAAAGCACATTGTAAAGTTTGATGCCGAAATTGTAGCAACATATCCCAGTGTGTTTACGGTAAAAGCCTTTGAGCCACAGCCACTAACCACAATGAGTTATGCCTACACAGAAATTTTGTGTGGTAATGTTAAAATCTTTGTAAAATAACATTTCATAACCAAATATATATTTTGTCCAAATTTTTTTTTGGACTTTTTTGTTTATTTTGAAATTTGTGTCATAAATCAGTTTTCTTGCCTATAAAATATTACTAACTAGCGATTTTAGGAG
>CATZIR010000126.1 GCA_958420145.1 uncultured Eubacteriales bacterium
GCATGGTAATAAAATTAATTTTATTACCATGCAAAAGCGTGTGCAATTGCACATTTCAAGAGATTTTAGCACAATCTTCATGACTATGTCAACTCTTTTACAAAATTTACTAAAAAAATTAAAATATAAAATTATATTAATACTAATTCACTAATTATTTTCGACAAAAATTGCACATTTTTTAATTATGTGTTTACAATCTAAAAACTCGAAAAATGAAATATTAAAAAAGATTTTGTTAGTTTTTGATAGTATGATAAAATTACTAAGGAGATAAAAATGAAGCTGTGGACAATTATTTTATTGTTTTGCTATTCCCTAGTTATAATTCTTAACCTAGCATTTGCATTTTCTGTAGAAACTTTTTTACTTTTATTAATGTGCCTTGCAATATTAATGCTTCCTGCCGCAGTATTCTTGTTTGCGGGACGAGCATTACCAAAAAAATTGTTTTCGGAAAAATTAGTAAAGGTTAATAAATTTGAGCAAAAAATTTGCAAGATTACGAATGTGAAAAACTGGAAAGATAAAATTCCAGTTGGCGGAAAAGTTGCTGGATTTAGTCTAAACAAACTAACAAGCCCTAGAGACATTGAGTTTTTAGAGAGATACATCTACGAATCAAGTTTTGCAGATTGGCTACACACAACAATTTTTTATTGGAGTTTTATTTCCATTGGAATAATAGCACTCATTAATGTTAATCTTGTTTTAACAATGGCATTGCCTTTTGCAATAATCTTTGCTTATCAAAATATAACATCATCTATTATTCAATGGTATATGAGACCACGAATCATTAAACTAAGAGATAGCGTTAAATCTCGAGAAGAAAAACTTCAAAAAACACAACTTAAGGAAGAACAAGAAAATGAATATAACAGTAGTTTGTGATGTATTAGGAAACGAAACTAATGGCACTACAATCGCCGCAATGAACCTTATTAGACACCTACAAAAAAATCATAATGTTAAAATTTTATGTGCAGATGAATCAAGAAAAGGACAGCCTAATTTTTACGTTGTTCCAAATCTTAATTTGGGAATTTTTAACAAAATTGTAGAGAAAAACAACGTTACATTAGCAAAACCAGATAATGATATAATTTTAGAGTCAATAAAAGACGCAGACCACATTCATATCATGCTACCATTTGCTCTAGGCAGAAGAACACTTCAACTAGCAATGGAAAGAAATATTTCGGTTACAGCAGGTTTTCACGCACAAGCAGAAAATTTGTCAGCACATGTTCGTCTGCATAAATTTGGTTTAGCAAATAAAGCAATTTATGCAAATTTTTATAGTAAATTTTATAAGAACATCGACGGAGTTCACTACCCTAGTCAATTTATTAGAGATTGTTTTGAAAACAGCATAAAAAAACATACTAACGGCTATGTAATATCTAATGGGGTTAATAACAATTTTAAAAAGGAATTTGTTGAAAAGCCTGACGAATTCAAAGACAAAATCGTAATTTTGATGACAGGAAGATACAGCGTTGAGAAAAATCAAACTGTGTTAATGAAAGCCGTAAAATACTCCAAATACAAAGACAAAATTCAGCTAATTTTAGCAGGTCAAGGACCTTCGTATAACAAGTATGTTAAACTAAGCAAGACCCTACCTATCACACCAATACTAAAATGTTATAGCAGAGATGAAATGGCAAAAGTGTTAAACTACTGCGATATTTACGCCCATACTGCACAGATAGAACTAGAAGGAATTGCGTGCATAGAAGCAATTTGTGCTGGCAAGTTAGTGCTTGTTAGTGACAGTAAGAAAAGTGCAACAAAAAATTACGCCGTAGACGAAAAATGTATTTTCAAAAATAATAATCCTAAGGACCTAGCAAGAGTTATTGATTATTGGATTGAACACCCAGAAGAAAAAATGTTAGTAGAACAAAAATATCTTAAATCTGCTCACCTATACGACCAAGAAGAATGTATGAACAGAATGGAAGATATGATAAAGGAAGTTCACGAAAATAAAAATAAATAAAAACAAAAAACTGCAACAATAATTGCAGTTTTTTCATTATTCTTCATCACTAAGTTTACTAATTAGTCCTTTGATAAATTTCAAATCTCTCTCATCTTTGATGTAGTCGATTAACTTTACAAGAATGGCTAATTCGTAGTTGCTTTTTTGTTCTTTAACAAGGTCTTTGGCTAGGTCTGAGATAGGTTCGCCACAAGCAGAACAAAAGTTTGCACCTTCAACGTCAGTAAAGCAAATTGGACATAAATTTTCTTTTTCCATAACCATTTTCTCCTTAATCTTCTACCAAATCTTCTATCATACTGTCAAACTTTTCTTTGGCAATTTTAGCCAAAACTTTCTTAGTTTTTTTGGCTTCAAAAACTTTCATTTCAAGTGCTAAATTTTCGCTATATAAATTTTCTGGACTTCCTTCTACAATAGTTAAGTCGTGGTTGTCTTCTGGGTAGATTGTGAACACATTGTAGTGTTTTGCGTTATAGTCTGGGCGTTTACCCTTAGCAGTTCTCTTGAACATTGATTGACCAGAAACATGATAGATGTTTTTATCAAACTTGCCTGATGCGTTACCATTAAAGACAAACACAGCATCGGCATTAACCTTGCCATTACTACTAATCCCTGCTCTATAATCGCCATTGCTATCTTGTGGTTTTCCAAGCATATTTGTTTGGAATGCGATAGTATTGTGGGTAGTTCTGCCATTTTTTGCAACTAGATTGCAAATTACCGTTGTACCTTCGTCTATGTACTTAACGTGTTCGCTAGCCATTTCGTCGGCAACTTCTTTGAAGATGTCACGACCTGTAGCCTTGTAGATTTTATGTTCTTGAGCGCCTTGAATTAGGTAAACATCTGCACCTAGACTAAGTGCAATTTTAATATCTGCTCTTAGTCTTTCCTTACGCTTGTTTAATCCCCAATAGAGCGCTACTCCATCTTCTGTTATTGTTGCATTTTTTAGGTGAGCCATAGTCCACTCGTTTCCTAACAAGTCCCCACCAAAAACAACAACAGTCTTTATTTTTGGGTTATCTGTTTTGATATCTTGTTTTAATGCTTCAACATATCTACTATGAAGTCTACCCTTTTGTGGATTATCTAAATCAAAGTAGTTTGT
>CATZIR010000127.1 GCA_958420145.1 uncultured Eubacteriales bacterium
AAAAAAATAATACTTTTTATTAAAACTAAGGTTATAAGCGCTCTATGCTTATTATTTAATTTTATATTAAAAAGTGAAATCTTAGACATTTTAACAAATACTATATAGCAAAATTTTATCTTAATTTTAGAAAACAAACAATTAAAAAAAGGAGAGAGTTATGAGTGGAAAACTATATTTTGTTGCAACGCCAATAGGAAATTTGGGCGACATCTCTTTTAGAGCAGTTGAAACGCTAAAAAGTGTGGACATTATTTTGTGCGAAGACACAAGAACAAGTTTGAAACTTCTTGACCATTACGGCATCAAAAAACCACTTTCTCCATATCACAAATTCAACTACAAAACAGCAATTCCAAAGATTATCGAAAATCTTCTATCAGGCACAAACTATGCACTAATCAGCGACGCAGGTATGCCTTGCGTTAGTGACCCAGGCAGTGAAATTATTCCATTTTTAGTGGAAAACAACATCGAATACACCGTCGTTCCAGGCGCTTGTGCATTTATGTGCGCAGTGGCACTTAGTAACACCAAGCCACCATATACTTTTGTTGGTTTTTTGTCAGATAACAAAAAAGATGAGAGAAAAACACTGGAAAATCTAAAAAATTTTACTTCTAGTTTAATTTTCTATGTTGCACCACATAAACTTATTGCTACAATAAGTAGTTTATATAAAGCGTTTGGCGATAGAAATTGTGTGAGTGTTAGGGAAATTACTAAGATTTACGAAGAAGTTGAGCGTTTTACTCTCCAAGGTGGTTATCCAAAAGAGCCAAAAGGTGAGTATGTATTGATTGTCGACGGTTGCAGTAAACAAGAAAATAATTACGAAGACCTTTCAGTTATTCAACACTATGAACTATACATTGCCAAAGGGCTAACAAAAAACGACGCTATAAAGCAAGTTGCAAAAGACAGGAAAGTACCTAAAAACGAAATATATAGCCAAATAGTAAATAATAAGTAAAATAAAAAAAGCCATTAAAATATGGCTTTTTTAAACTAATTTTGAATTTTACTAGAATTTCCTTATTATCTACACATGTCTTGTGTGACTGTTAGCATTTTCTACAATTCCACTTTCAATAGCCACATTTTAAGTAGTTAAATTGATAGCAGGTTTGTTTTTTTGATATTCATAAGCAAAAAAACGCCGATAAAGGCGCAATTATAGTAGTTGTGTTAAAAGATCGTCAATAGAAATATCAAAAAAGTTGGCAATATTTATGATATTTGTTGCCGTTGGCTCATATTTTCCATTTTCCCAAAACGATATCATAGCCTTGCTCACTCTAAGTTTTTCGGCAAGGTCAGGTTGGGAATACTTATATTTTAATCTTAGTGACTTTAAATTGTCTGCAAAATAGTTTTTCATAGTCTTAGTATACTAAACTTTGCACAATTTGTATTCAATCTTAGTTTACTAAGACAATAAATAATTACAAGGCTAAAATAGGATTTTATTTTGCATAATTATATCACATCACTTTGCATAGCGCACAGCCAAGTATAACACTAACTATTGTGCATAGTAGGGCGATAGGAATAGCCCAGCCAAGTTTTTTTACGCTTGTTTTAGAAAAGTAGACGGTGGACACATAGAATACTGTTTCGCTTGAACCTAATATCACGCATGCACATCTAGAAATGTAACTATCAACTCCATATTTTTCAAAAACTTCGGTTAGTAGTGCAAGTCCCCCAGAACCAGAGAATGGCTTTACGATAATCAACTTTGATAGTTCTACTGGTATGCCTAAAAAGTTAAAAACGGGAGTGAGAACATTAGATAGTTTGTCGCTTAGTCCACTTGCAGTAAAAAGTTCGATGATAACAAAAATAGCAACAATGTAGGCAAATATATCAAAAATTAGGTTTAATGAACTTTTTGCGCCGTTAACAAAAGTTTGATATGTGTTAACTTTTTTTATGTTTGCGTAAACAAACAGTGCGATAATTAAAACAGGCAAGATATATGCGCTCATTTGTTCACCTTCTTTTTTCTGTATATTATTTTCACTAAAAACACGCCTAAAAAGGTTGATACGATAGATGTTATTATGATTGGAAAAATTATATTTGTTGGGTCTGTGCTTTTGTAGGCTATTCGCATTCCAATTAGGGTAGTGGGTATCAGTTGCAAACTCATTGAGTTGATTAGCATTAACATTATCATTGCAGGACTCGCTTTGCCACTGCCGTCGTCTAGCATCTGCATTGCCTTTATTCCACTTGGCGTGCTAGCGTTGCCCATTCCAAGCATATTAGATGATATATTTATTGCTAGTTGCTCGTTTACTTCGTCACTTTGATTGCCAAACAAAAATTTTATTAGGGGTCTAAGCAGTTTTGCTATAATTCGGCTCAGCCCCGACTTGTCAACTATTTCTAAAATTCCCAGCCAAATTGCGTAGATAGATATAAGACTAATGCACAAATTAACTGCCTTTTCGCCTGCTGTCATAATGGTTTCTAGACAAGCCGATGGGTTAAAAAATAGCATCACTGCAAAAGATAAAATAAAAACTAAGTTGAATATGTAGTTCATTATAACTATATATATGAAAAAATGTTTTTAACTAATACTTTTAGTTTTTTCGTGGACAATTTTGGTTATTAATGATATACTTATCTTTCAGTAGGAGATATTATGGAAAACGAAAATAAATTTTATATAACAACACCTATTTACTATGCTAGTGGCGATTTGCATTTGGGACACTGTTGTACAAGTGTATATGCCGATGCACTTGCAAGATTCAATAGAGCATTAAAAAAAGATGTGTTCTTTTTAACAGGCAGTGATGAGCATGGTCAAAAGGTTGCCGAAAAAGCAGAAAAGCAAGGACTAACACCAAAAGAGTTTTGCGATACGCTTGTAAAAAAATACTATGACCTATGGGCAAAACTTGGAATTTCATACGATAAGTATATTAGAACAACCGACGATTATCACGTTAAGGCAGTGCAAAAAATATTCCAAAAACTATACGACAAGGGCGAGATATATCTCTCGACCTACGAAGGACTTTATTGCACGCCTTGTGAATCATTTTTCACAGAGAGTCAACTTGTAGATGGCAAATGCCCAGACTGTGGTAGAGAAGTTAAA
>CATZIR010000128.1 GCA_958420145.1 uncultured Eubacteriales bacterium
TCAAAGATTTTTGCTCACTCCATTGCCTTCGTTACCAATAACTAAAGCCACATTTTGAGCAAAATTTTTAACATTAAAAACATCTTCGCCAAACATATCTGCAACGCAAATTTGATAGCCGTTTAGCACATCACTTATGCTTTGATAATCTGTCTTAATAAAGTTTGCTTTGAACACATTTCCCATACTAGAACGAATAACTTTTTCATTGTAAACATCAACACAATTTATAAGCAAAATATCCTTGAAATCGGTTGCCATACTGGTTCGCAAAATTGCTCCCATATTATCTGGATTTTGTAAGTTATCTAGCACTAGAACTCTTTTGCCTAAACAAATGTTTTTTGCTTGTTGAATTTCGATTACTGCAAACATATTTTGGCTAGTGACTGTGTTTGATAGTAGTTTGCACAAACTGTCGTCTATTTGATAGAGTTCGTCGCAAGCGATATTTTTGGCTTTGTCTAGTTTATCTTTTGAACAAAATAGTTGCTTTATTTTGATGTTAAAATTGACTGCTTCTTGAATTACTTTGTCGCTTTCGATTAACGCTAGCGAGAACTCGTCACGATATTTTTTTTGTTTTAGTTTTTGAGCAAAAACTATTTTGGGATTGTTTTTAGATGTTATAATTTCCATTAATTTTCCTTACAAAAAATGTGGCGAAAAAACCACATTTTGTGTTATTATTTAACATTTTTTGCGGTTTCGCAAAGTTTAGCAAATGCTGGAGCATCTGTAACAGCAATATCTGCAAGAACTTTTCTGTTTAGGTCGATGTTGTTAACTTTTAGTCCGTGCATAAATTTGCTGTATGATAGACCATTAAGTCTGCAAGCAGCATTGATACGAGCAATCCATAGGCTTCTCATATCTCTTTTCTTTAGTCTTCTGCCAATGTAAGCATATTGACCTGCTCTCATAACTGCAGTTTTTGCTGGTCTGTATAGTCTTGAACGGCTACCAGTATAACCCTTAGCAAGTTTTAAAACTTTTCTTCTCTTTTTTAGAGCATTAACACTTCTTTTAATTCTCATATTGTCCTCCTACGCTTGGATCATGGTCTTAACTGTCTTCATTTCTTCGTTAGAAACCACTCCACCTTGTCTTAATTGTCTTTTTCTTTTGGTTGATTTTTTCGCTAGGATGTGACGTCTGTTTTGTTTTCCTCTCTTAATCAAACCACTTTGAGTTGCTTTAAATCTTTTGCAAGCTGCTCTTCTTGATTTTTGTTTTGGCATAATTATTTCTCCTTTTATACTATTTTTTTGGCGCTAAAATCATATTGATAAAGCGTCCTTCCCTGAAAGGTGCTTTTTCGACTGCAACGGTATCTCCTACTTTTAGTGCAAAATCGTTTAGTGTTTGAATTCCGTTTGCTTCGTAGGCATTTTGTCTGCCCCTTAGCATCATATTGAGTTTGACTTTACAGCCATCTTCAATAAATTCCTTTACTTGTTTTGCACGATAGTCCATATCGTGGTCGGAAATATTAAGACCTATTCTAATTGTCTTCATCTCGGCAACTTTTTGTTTTTGCTTGGCTTCTTTTTCACGCTTTACTTGTTCATACTTATACTTGCCATAGTTCATAATCTTGCATACTTTGGGGCTAGCGTTTGGTGAAATTTCTACCAAATCTAGGTCGTTATCGTGTGCAATTTGTTTTGCTTGAGCAAGTGACATAATACCAAGTGGCTCGCCTTGAGCGCCAATCAAACGAACTTCGTTTGCCTTGATTTGCTCATTAATCAATAAATCTTTAATAAGTGTGTCCTCCCTTTATTCACAAAAAAAGTGAAACTATTTAAGTAGTTCCACTTTTAATCAAAATACTGACTTTTGCAAGCCAAATAATCAACTAATTTCAAACCTAATCTGAGCAATCTCGACTGGTGAGAAGTGGAACTTCTACTTTAAACGAGATAATATTATCACTATTTTTGAAGTTTGTCAACTATTTTTTTCAAATTCTTAGTCTAGTGTATGATTTTTTGTTTTGTCTTGAATTTCTTTAATCAAATCGTCAAGTTTTACATCATTTTTAGACACATTGCCACGAAGTCTTAGAGATAGAGTTTTTTCATCTCTTTCCTTGTCACCTACGATAACTATATAAGGAATTTTCATCTTTGATGCTTCACGAATCTTGTAACTAATCTTTTCATTTCTGTCGTCTATTTCGGCTCTAATACCTGCGTTTTCTAGTGCTTCGTAAACTTCTTTAGCGTATGTCATATTGCTCTCGGCAATATTCATAACTTTTACTTGAACTGGAGCAAGCCAAGTTGGGAAAGCACCAGCAAAGTTTTCTGTGATTATACCTAGAAATCTATCTATTGAGCCATAGATAACTCTGTGAATCATAATTGGTTCTTTTCTTGAACCATCTTCGGCAACATACTCCAAATTAAATCTCTTTGGTAGTTGCATATCTAATTGAATTGTTCCACATTGCCATGTTCTACCAATAGCGTCTTTAATGTGAATATCAATTTTTGGTCCATAGAATGCACCGTCACCTTCGTTGATAACATAGCCTTTGCCAATATGGTCAAGAGCATTTTTGAGTCCATTTTCGGCAAGTTCCCAATCTTTAACATCACCAATATGATTTTCTGGCATTGTTGAAAGTTCTAGGTGATATGTTAGACCAAATGTTTTATACATTTCATCTACCAAACTTAATACATTTTTAATTTCGTCTTCGATTTGACTAGGCATCATAAAAATATGTGCATCATCTTGTGTGAAACAACGAACTCTAAATAGTCCGTGAAGTGTTCCACTAGATTCGTGACGATGAACTTTTCCTAGTTCTCCTACTCTTAGTGGCAAATCTCTGTATGAATGAATATTTTCTTTGTAGTAAAGCATACCACCTGGGCAGTTCATAGGCTTTATAGCGAAGTCTTCATCTTCTACCTTGAATGTATACATATTTTCTTTGTAGTGGTCCCAATGTCCAGAAATTTCCCACAATTTTCTATTCATTGCAGTTGGTGTTTCAATCTCTAGATAGCCAGCCTTACGGTGCATTTCACGCCAATACTTAATGAGTTCATTACGAACAATTACTCCGTTTGGCATAAAGAATGGCATACCTGGTGCATATTC
>CATZIR010000129.1 GCA_958420145.1 uncultured Eubacteriales bacterium
GCTTATGATTTCGCCTCTTTCATTAAACTTTGGAACTTTAACTTCTTTAACGCCATCTACATTTGAGTGGAAATGTCCAGACAAAATTAAGTCTGGCGAAACACCATATTGTGCGCACGCACTGATTGCCTTGTTAAACGCTAGGTCCACTGTTCCTGCCTTGGAACTAGATTTGCCACTGCCATGCGTAGCAAAAACATAATATGCAATTTTGTCTTTTTTGTGATGTTTTGCATTTTTTAGAGGAATATTAACTTTTATTAGTGCATTGAATGGTGCATACTTAACGCCAAGTCGTTTAGCAAATTGCTTTGCAGGAGCCATATTTGAATCTTTGTTTCTGCCACCACTCTCACCGTCGTGATTACCTGCTAGAACGCATAGAACTTTATCTTTGATAGGTTCAAAGAGTTCAACGGCAAGATCCAAGGCTCTATTTGGATTAAGTTTTGATGTGTGGGCATTTGTTGCGCCATTTAGTGTAGCATTATCTAGTAAATCGCCACCAAACACACAAACAGCATTTGCTGTGTGCTGAATAAAGTCTATTACCATCTTTATTCTTTTTAGTTTTGTGCCTTCTCCACCAATGTGAAGGTCGAATAGTGGAACAATACAAACGTTAGAAAAAATTTTTTCGTTGTATTCAACCAATGTACTAACTTCTGGGTCGAGTTGTTCCATTCCAGCAATTTTATCAATCGCTTTCAATTCTTTTTCTTCGTGCTCATTATTAAGCAGAATGTTAGGGTTTAGTGAACTTTTTGTAAAATTAGAATTTTTAGCCATTTTTTTCTCCCTTTATTTAGTCAACTTTATTATACCTTTTCGATTCTCTATTGTCAATACCATATCATAAAAAAATTCTGTAAATATTTTCTATATATAAATTAATATATAATAATAAACATAAAAAAGGTGCAAGTTGTCTTGCACCAATTTTTTATTTGTTATCACCTGACTTGTTGTCTTGTGAATCGCCACCAAATAGTTCGCTAAAACCTGTCAAGTCAATTCCGTCATTGTCACCAGTTTTTGGAGTCTTTTTTACTTTGAAAACTAGTTCACCTTTTGCTCTTTTTGTCTTTTTTTCTTGAGCATTGTAGTCTTTAACTTTTCTTCTTTTGTTAAGGTCTTGTTTTTGTCTTACTGGGAGTTGTCTTTTCTTTTTAGGTTTTGCCTTAGTGGTTTTTGGTTTGCTCTCAGCCTTTGATTTTTCGCTGTTTTTCTTGTGTTCATCCTCTAGAGCGCTAACTTTTTTGTCCATTTTTTCTAGTTTTTTCTCGGCTTCTGTAATTGAGTTTTGGAAGTCTTGGAATTGTTTTTCTAGAAGTTTGTTTTGTTCGTCGATTTGTTTGTCGATATCTTCTGTTGATTGGCTCTCTTCTGCTTTTTCTTCTTGTGGAAGTTCTTCACTTGGAAGTTCTTCGTTTGCTTTTTCTTGCATTGGTTCTTGAGTTTCTTCTGGTTTTTCAGTACTTTCAGGAAGTTCTTGCTCAGCAGAATTTTCTACTATAGGAAGTTCTTCTGTTGCTTGCTCTGCATTTTCTGTTAAAACAATGCCTTCGTCGCCATCATCTTTTTTGTCATCAAGTAGACTACTTAGTTCGTCGGCTGTCATAGCGATTTCTTCTGCTTGCCCATTAGGTTCTTGTTTTGGCTCTTCAACCACAACTGGCTCTTCGCTTTCTGCAATAACCTCTTCGGCTGTTTCGGCAACAACTGGTTTAACAGGCTCTTTCATTGGCAATACAACTGGTTTGTTTTCTTCTGGCTTAACTTCCATTTCTTCGTCGTGTTTGTATGTTTTTAGTCGCTTAATTGTATCTGCATCTGTGTAGTAAACCGCTCTGCCGTCTGCATCAAAGTAGAATGGTTCGCCTTTTTCGTCGTAGAAGAATTCTCTGCCTTCTGTATCAAAATATCTATATACTTCGTGATATTTTTCTTTCTTTAGTCTATCAATTTCTCGTTGCATTGTAGAAAGTTCTTTGATTCTGCTTTCTATTTCTTTGTTTGCACCGATAATTTCTTGGTCTTTAATGATAATATCTTTCTTTAGCTGTTCAACTTCGATGTTTAAATCTTTGAAAGAGTCATTTTCTTTAACTTTTTCATCATACATAGCATTCTTTTGAATGATGTATTTTTCTCTATCTTCAAGTTCTCTTTCAAGTTTTTCTTTATCTTCTTTAAGGTGGTCAATTTCTTCAAATACTTTGCTTTCGGCAATGTTTTTGAGTTCGTCGTAAATTTTGTCTGAATAATCTTTAAAGTCGTTGATTAGAGTTGTTTCAACAAGTTTTCTGTTGTCTTCAATTTCTTGACGCTTCATAGCCATTTGATTATCAAGTTTTTTAATTTCTTGGTCGTAGTGGTTAGCATCGTCGTCCATTTCTTTTTCGATAAGTTGTTGTTTTTTAACTTCTTCTGCTTGTTGTCTAATGATATCGTTACCAACAATTTTGTTTGTTGTTGTGTTAAGTTTTTCTCTTAGTCTTTCGATTGTGTCTTTGATATCTTTTAGTTTTCTTTGGTTGCCACGGCTCTTTTCTTCGTAGTTTTTAGCAAGCAAATCTTTTTGAGATTGCAATGAGTCGATATCGCTCATAAGTGTTTTACGATTTCCAAGGAAGAACTCACATTCTTTCATTGCTCTATCCATAATAAGTGTGCCTTTAACACCAAGTTTAGAGAAATCGTATTGCACATGTTCTACTTGTGATAGTCTTGCTTTTTCTAGTTGTTCTTGCTCGTATTCTGCTCTTTGTTGCAAATATTCTTGCAATGCTGGAATACCATTAACAATTTCTTTTCTTGTGAATAAAATTTCGTAGTCAACAAATGCTGGGAATGTTGTTACTGCACGGTCTAGTTGGTGTTGCATTTCGTCAAAGTTGTAGATTAGGTCGCTAACAACCATACTTCTCTTTGAATTCATAATGCTAACATAGATAAGCATTATTGCAACCATAAGTGCAGGAACAATAGCAGAGTTCATCAAAATTTGAACCAAACTGCTAGTTGAATCGTAGAATACACCTAGTGTGAACATAAACACTAAAATTGCAAGTGTTGAAACTATGTATTTTACTTGTTTTAGTGATTGCACAAAA
>CATZIR010000130.1 GCA_958420145.1 uncultured Eubacteriales bacterium
CTTTCCATTCAATTACTTTAAGTAATTGTTTTTTAATTCCACTAAATAATCCCATAGTATTTCTCCTTAATTTTATCTTATCAAAAACCACCGGTTTTTGTCAAATACATTTGATTATATTATTTATGCAAATAATAATTTTAATGATAAATAAATGCAAAATTTTACTAAAAAAAATTTTTTCAAAAAGTTGAAAATATCTATTGACAAGTATCGGCAAAATAGTATATAATTCAAAAGTCGATTATTACGGCGGCGTAGCTTAGTTGGTTATAGCGTTCGGCTCATACCCGGAAGGTCGGTGGTTCAAGTCCACCCGTCGCTACCACTCTGCTACGGCAGAACTTTGTATTCATTTTTATGAATACAAAGGAAAATCCCCTTTTGTGGTCCCATGGTCAAGTGGTTAAGACACCACCCTTTCACGGTGGTATCAGGGGTTCGAGTCCCCTTGGGACTACCATCATCCCCCTGACAGATAAAATTGTCAGGTAAATCGAGCAATCTAGATAGGTTGCTCGATATTTTTATTTCTAAATTTTCATCTTTTTTGGAAATTATAATTGAAGAAATAAATGTTTCAACAAGATTCTTTTGTTTTAATCTATCTAATTTATCGATACTGCTCACATCTTTTATAAATTTTTTCAAAGAACTCATGTTAGTTGTAGAGCGAGCTTGTGGAACTATCGGCACTTTTAATTCCATCGGAAACAAACAACTCACCATCAACACGAAAATATACAAAACTGGCACTGACGAGCTAACAAAGGCGTGGGACCAATTAATTGAGGACGGCGATATTACAATATCGACAAATAATCTAGGAACATATGCAACGCTTAATTCAACACTTGATGGCGATTTAGTGTTTGGGGCGATAAGCGTAACAAAAGTTAAATTTATGTTTCAAAATCAAAAAAAATTGACATCACTTGATTTAAGCCAATTGAATATAAACAATGCAACAGATATGGATTATATGTTTGGCGGTTGTTCGTCCTTAACATCAATAACGTTTGGAAGTAATTTTAACACAAGTAATGTAACAAACATGAGCACGATGTTTAATGGTTGTTCATCTTTAACTGAACTAGATGTAAATAACTTTGATACAAGCAAAGTAACAGATATGAGTTATATGTTTGACGGTTGTTCGTCTTTAACTACACTAAATGTAAGTAACTTTGATACAAGCAATGTAACAAAAATGTATAGTATGTTTAATGGTTGTTCATCTTTACTACACTAAATGTAAGCAACTTTGATACAAGCAAAGTAACAGATATGCAATCAATGTTTGCAAGATGTTCACTTTTGACATCATTTGATATAAGTAATTTTGAAATGAGTAATGTATCAAATATATCTTTTATGTTTGATAATTGTTTATCTTTAACAGAAATTAATATTGGAAATTTTGATATAGATACCGATTCTAATATTATACAGATGTTTTATAAATGTTCAGAATTAATGTCAATTACTTATTCGGGTACAATAGAACAATTTCAAACTAAAAATATTAATACTCGTAGTGCATCATTAGAAGAAGGAACAATAATTCATTGTTCAGACGGCGATTACACATCAGTTTTTGGTAATTAACACTATAGGAGGTTTAATATGAGAAAGATTTTTTCAATTTTATTCACAATCGTTCTAACAGCACTAGCAGTGCTTGCTGTCACGACTTTTGTTCCGCAAGTCCCAAAGGCGCTGCAAGATAAATTCAATAAAGGCTCGACCATTGAAGAAAAATATACTAAATTTGTTGTTTCTTCTCGAGCTAAAAATAATGCCCAAATTAACAACCTTGAAGAATTTTTAGACGATACTTCATATGAGAATTTTAACAAGTTTTTTAAGACTGGCTCATATTGCAATTCCATCTTTAGTCAAATAACTGAAGATGTCACTGCAGTGCGTGTCGGCTCTTCGAAAGTTGACGGTCGTATAGCCTTAATTTTGAACAAAGGCTATGCCATTAAGAGTGTTAAACTTAGTGTTTCTGAGTATAACGAAGACGAGCCAATTAAAGTTGGAAACTTGGTCTACTCGCCTAAAATGAATACTGAGACAGTTCAGTTGGAATACATTCAAGCCATGTTTGATGAAGAAACTAGTACTTACACATTTGACGAGCCTATTACTGAACTTTGGATCGGTTACCCTACACCAAGTGGAGCAAGAGTTGGAAGATTCTTGTTGCATGATTTTGAACTTGAAATCGTAGCAATATAGCCCTCGCCCTAGCGTGCTAGGGCAAATATTAGGGCTTCAAAAAGGAGTAAAAAATGGAAGGAAAAGAAAGATATAAACGTTTTGTTGATAATGGTTGTATGCCATGTGGTTATAATGCACCATGTGATAGTTTTTATTTTTCGGAAACTGTGATTAATATTCTTTTAGATAAAATTAATCAAAAAGACAAACACATAAAATCATTGGAAGCAAAACTTAAAAGAATAGAAGAAATAAATTTATACAATAAAGACTTAGCAACAACTTCATTAAAAGAAAATCAAATCCAAAAAATAAAGGAGTAAAAAATGGAACAACCAATAGTTGAAGATTATTTTAAACAACTCGAAAAAGAACGACAAGCTAAAACCTTGAATACCATTTTGAACCAAGCAAGCCCTGAGTATATTAAAAACTTCTTCCCTCCAGATATAGTGGAGAAAGATAAAGACGGCTTCCCCATTTGCAAATATTGTGGCGAGCCAAGGTATTGCCTTATTAACTTAGACGGCAAAGACCGTGCATTCCCTATCATTTGTAGTTGCTTTAAAGACTAGGAGTAAATTTTAAGTTATGCCAAATTTATAAAATATGCCAATTATTAAAAAGAAAATTAAAATAAATAAAATATCAAATTGCAAAAAACAATTTTTAATTAAAAATAAAAAATCACATACAATTTATTTTAATGCACTAAAGTTAAAGCACTTAAATTCTGCAAAAGAAAAAATCAGAAAAGAAGAAAAACCTAAGAAAAAACATACAAGTTGGTTCAAATCATTTAGATGGGACCTACTAAAATTCGACTTTATATACTTACTCGGTAGG
>CATZIR010000131.1 GCA_958420145.1 uncultured Eubacteriales bacterium
ACGCGCTAAGAGAAGTTTTGAACTCAAGTATGAGAATTGATAAAGTCTTGGTGCAAAAGGGATGTGAAAAAGATTTTGGGGCTATGCTAGGTCAAATCAAGCAAAGACACATTAGACTAGATTATGTGGACAAGCAGGTTCTAGACAAGCAAAGCGAGACTGGACATCACCAAGGTATTATTGCATATGCTAGCAACTACACCTACTGCGAAGTGGAAGATATTTTGGCTTATGCTCACGAAAAAAACGAAGATGTCTTTATCTTGCTAGTGGACGAAGTTAGCGACCCACACAATTTGGGAGCAATTATTAGAAGCGCAGAATGTGCAGGCGTTCACGGAATTATTTTGCCAAAAAATCGTTCTTGCCAAGTAAACGACACAGTCATCAAAGTTAGCACTGGTGCTTGCTTTAATATGAGAATAGCACAAGTCACTAACCTTAACGATTGTATTAGAAACTTGAAAAAACAAAACATCTTTGTCTATGCTATGGAAGCCGACGGAAACAGTATCTACAAAACGAACCTAAAAGGCAATATAGCAATGATAGTAGGAAGCGAAGGTTTTGGCGTATCGAGACTTACTAGAGAACTATCGGACGAAGTTATTAGTTTACCACTTCTTGGCAAAATCAACTCGCTAAATGCTTCTAATGCGTGTGCAATTTGCTTGTATGAAGCAGTTAGACAAAGACTTGATAAATAGTGATAATTAGTTTTAATAAAACGTAATAAACGAAGCAAAATCTAACAAAGGAGTAAAGAGTATGTTTGAAAATATCGAAGAAATTATTGATAAGAGCAAATCTCAACAAGATGTCTTAGACCAAGTGCTAATCGAATACAAGCCACTTGTAAGTTCCATCGCAAGACGATATTTTTTAACAGGTGCAGAGCAAGAAGATTTGGTTCAAGAAGGTATGATAGGCCTATACAAAGCCATACAAACTTTTGATAAAACCAAGCAAGCAAGTTTTAAGACTTTCGCCACACTTTGCATTAACTCCCAAATAAAGTCGGCAGTTAGAAGTGCTAACCGAAACAAAAATAAAATTCTAAACGAAGTTATGCTAGAAGACAACGAGGAGTTGATGTATCTAGTTTTGTCTAATGAGCCTAACCCAGAAGACAAAGTCATAAACAAAGAAGATTTTGACAACATAAAAAAAGAAATTAATTCCAAGTTGTCGCTACTCGAAAAGCAAATCCTAAGGCAATATCTTTTGGGAAAAAATTATCAAGAAATTGCGTCAACACTTTGTTTAGACAAAAAAAGTGTTGATAACGGACTAAATAGAATTAGGAAAAAACTCAGTCATTTGTTATAATAATTGTAGGAGAAAAATATGTCGCATCTAGTTTTATATAGAAGTTTTAGACCACAAACATTCGATGATGTTATTGGTCAAGACCATATTATAAAAACATTAAAAAATCAAGTAAGTAATCAAAGTTTTGGCCACGCATATCTATTTTGTGGCACAAGGGGAACAGGTAAGACCAGCACAGCAAAAATATTTGCAAGAGCAATAAACTGTGAACATAACATAAATGGTAGCCCTTGTGGTAAATGCCCAGCGTGTTTGTCTAACCTTAATGGTGGCAATCTAGATATTGTCGAAATCGACGCAGCAAGTAACAACAGGGTTGACGAAATTAGAGACCTAAGAGAAAAAATTGGCTACCTTCCTAGCGTTAATAAATACAAAGTATACATCGTCGATGAAGTTCATATGCTAACCGATAGTGCCTTTAATGCACTACTCAAAACTTTGGAAGAACCACCTAGCCACGCAGTATTTATTTTGGCTACAACCGAGCCACACAAACTTCCAGCCACCATACTTTCTAGATGTATGCGTTTTGACTTTAAGTTAGTTAGCGAAGAAGACTTGATAAAACACCTAGAAAATGTTTTTAGCAAGAGTGGAATAAAGAGCGATAAGGAAAGTCTTAAACTAATAGCAAGTGCAGGCAATGGCTCTGTGCGTGACACCTTGTCTGTTGCAGAAATGTGCTCAGCTTATTCAAACAATAACATCACATACGAAAAATGTTTGGAATGTTTGGGTGTTACATCATCTAGTACTTTGATTAAAATTTTGGGTGCAATATTTAGTTCTAATGCAACAGAACTTATTGAAATTCTAAGCAGCCTAAAAAAAGAAGGCAAAAACTTCTTAGTGCTAGTTAATGACCTAATTAGTGCGGTAAATTCTATACTAACTATAAAAATTACTAGTAACCCAAACGAGATTTTGTCATTGCCAAGCGAAATATTTGATAGTTACAAAAAACTAGGCGATGAAACCAGCGAAAACAACCTTGTTGATATGCTCAAAAAACTTGCCGAACTCGACGGCAAACTAAAAATGTCTACCAATGTGGAAATGCTTATAGAAACAACACTTTTGGGAATGATATTCACAAGCAACGAGATTGAAAACCTAAAAAACAAACTAGCAATGCTAGAAAAACAACTTAGTAGTGGCGAAGTGGTAGTGGCAAAGCCTAAAATAGAAAAACCACAACAGCAAGCAACTGCTTTACCAAAAGTTGAGCAAAAGATAGTTGAGCAAAAAATGGAACAAGCATCTAGCGAGCCAAAAAGTTTAGACGACTTGTCGGCTAAAAAAATGCTTGGAGAACTAGCACTTATCTTAAAAAAGAAAAATAATATGATGCTATACTCAATGCTTGCCGATGTTAATGCAGTGGAACTTAATAATAACGAACTCGTTATCTATACAAGCAAAATCACAGCCGATGCACTAAACTTTAACATCAAACAACTTTTGGAGAGTCTAAAAGAAATTAACCCAAGTTTAACAGCAAAAATTGTTGGCTTTGAAAAATCTAAAACAGAGCCAATAGAAGACTTTTTGAAAACAAAATTTGGCAATAAACTACAAATAATAAAGGAGAATTAGAACATGAATTTTAACGGATTTGGTGGCGGAAATATGCAAAATATTTTGAAACAAGCCCAAAAAATGCAAGAAGAAATGCTAAAAAAACAGGAAGAACTTGAAAACACAGT
>CATZIR010000132.1 GCA_958420145.1 uncultured Eubacteriales bacterium
AAGTAGACCCTTTTGTGTTACGCATATAGTCGATAAAAATTTTGTTTTTTCGCTTTGCTTTACTGCTAGTGGAAATGTATAATTTGGGCCATCTTTCTTCCATTAAAACAGCCACATTTTGAGCAAATTTTTCAAAACTGCTCCACGACTTTGAACTACAAAAAGGCACATAGATATGATAGCCTTTTCCACCACTAGTTTTCAAAAAAGATTTTAGTCCTAACTCGTCTAAAATTTGTTTTAGATGTCTAACACCTTGCCGTAGAGTTTCGAGCGAAACTTTTTTGTCTGGGTCTAAATCAAACACCATCATATCTGGTTGGTTTAGAGCATTAATTTTGCTTCCCCAAGTGTGAAATTCGATTGTTCCCATTTGAACTTGAGAGATGATTTGCGTTTTGTTTTTTGCATAAAAATATAAATTTTCTTCTGTTTTTGGTGATTTTATATATATTTTTTCGATTTTTTCGTTAATATCTGGATGTTTTTTGAAAAATTTTTGAGTATTAGGTCCGTGGTATCTAATAACACTAAGCAGTCTATTATTAATGAATGGAAGCATAAAAGGAGCGACTTTTTCATAGTATTTGGCGATATCTAATTTTGTTAGCTTGCCTTTATTAAAAAGTATTTTGTCTGGATTCGATATTTCTATATTGCAAATTTTTTCGTTCATTTTTTGTTCTCCAAAACAACTTGATTTGGCTTTTTATCTTCTCTAAGTCCTAGAAAAGAAGGTTGTCTTAGGTGTCCGTCTTTTGTTAGTTCTTGATACTGAATTTCTGCAACATATTTTGGACGAACAAAAGTGATATTTTTTTCTTTAATATTGTCATCACTAAATGGCGATTTTTTGACTATAATTTTGCTTAAAATTTTGTTCAATTCTTCTCTTAGAGTTTGAGTAAAACCAGTGCCAACTTTCCCAACAAAAGATAGATTTTTATTGTCGTAGTAGCCAACCAAAATTGCACTAAGTTTTTTGTTTTTTTCGGTTGTTGTGAAGCCACCAATAACAAACTCTTGTCTGTTGTAGCATTTGATTTTTATCCAGTCGCCATTTCGTGTGCCAGTATAGAAAGAATCAACTTTTTTTGCAACAATACCTTCTAAATTGAGTTTTTTAGCAAGGTTAAAACTTTGAGTGCCTTTACCTAAAACATACTCACTAAAAATCAAATCTTTAGTGTTTTTTAGTTGCTCGCTTAGAATTTGTTTTCTATCTATTAGTGGCGTATCTCTAAGGTCCTTGCCGTCTAGTGCCAAGATATCAAAAATTACATAACTAAGATTGCCATTACATGCTTTTATGTTTTGTTGAAGCAGTCCAAAATCTGTTCTACCCTTACTGTCAAACGAAACAACCTCGCCGTCTAACACCATAGTTTTTGACAAAAAATTATCTTTTATTTCTTGCGTTATGGTAGAAAATTTTTGTGTATAGTCAGTGTTGTTGCGAGTCTTTAATTTTACTTTTCCGTTTTCTATAAAGGCAATAATTCGGTAGCCGTCATACTTTATTTCAAACAGCCAATCTTTGCCTTTTGGGACTTCATTTGTTAGTTTCGCTAGTTCCACATCAACCTTAGAAAACGGGTTTTTTACTGATTTTGATGCTTTTTTTGGTGTTTTTTTAGTATATTTACTATCATTTTTTGAATTTTTGCTTGTTTTGGCACTATTTTTCATTTTTACTTTGGCATTCACAAACTCATCTTTTTCTTTTATTACTAGCCAATTTTTCTCGTCCATTCTAACAAGTGTCCACGCACCAACATACTTTTCACCATTAAGAAAAAATAAAAGTTTTCCGTCTTTCAAGCCCTTTGTAAAACTATTTAGTGGCTCATATGTTCCCTTATCGAAAATCTCAACCGTGCCAGCACCATACTGCCCTTTTGGAATCACACCTTCAAAGTATTGATAATCTAGTGGATGGTCTTCGACATGGACTGCTAGACGCTTGTCTTTTGGGTTTGTGCTAAGTCCCTTTGGAACGGCAAAACTAATCATCACGCCTTTATGTTCAAGTCTAAAATCATAGTGCTTGGCTCTTGCTTGGTGGTATTGAATAACAAAGTTGAGTTTCTTTGATTTTTTGCTTTTCGACTTTCCACTAGGCTCACTGGTTATGTTAAAATCTCGCTTTTCGTTATATTTTTTCAAACTCATTTTTTCACCTTTTTAGTTTTTGTTTTGACTCGTGTTTTGCTACCTTTTTCGTTTTTAGTTTTAGAACTTTTTTTAGACTTTGTTTTCACGCTTTTTTGTAATGCTTCCATTAGGTTAATAACCTTGGATGGAGTTTTACCACCCCTGCTTTGCACAATCTTTTTGCCCTTTATTTTTGACTGTATTGCCTTTTTGATTTTTTCGTTATACTCGTCTTTATATTTTTCTGGCTTAAACTTTTCTGTCATTTGATTTATTAGTGTGACGGCAAGGTCAAGTTCCTTTTTTTGAATGTTGAGTTTTTTGATTTCTGGAGATGAGACAACTTCGTCATTAAAAAACAAAGTGTTAACTAGCATATTGCCGTTACTTGCTCGAATTAAAATCAAGGTTTCTTTTGTTCCTAAAACGCACTTTGCTATACCTGCCTTGTTTTGTTTTTGCATTGCGTCTAACAAAACCAAAAAAGCCCTATCACTTCCGTCTGGATTAACATAGTAGGACTTATCGTAAAAAATTGGGTCGACTTCGTCTAGGTCAACAAAACATTCGATTGCAATATTTTTATCTTTGGGCGTTTTGATTTTTTCAAAATCTTCGTCTGTGAAAATAACATACTTGTCTTTTTCGTATTGATAACCTTTGACGATATTTTCATTCTTTACTTCCTTTTCTTCGCAATCAACACAAGTTTTTTTATACTTTACTCTACTCATAGTTTTTTTGTCAATGAGATTAAAACCGATGTCATTTTCTCGAATACTGGAACTTAGCGTTATT
>CATZIR010000133.1 GCA_958420145.1 uncultured Eubacteriales bacterium
GTGCCGGAGGCCGGACTTGAACCGGCACGAAGTTGCCCTCGAGGGATTTTAAGTCTAAAAGTCCCTAGCGCATTCGCCGAAAAATCGGGCAGTGTAGACGGCTAAAATAGTTAAAAGTTGTGTCAAAAGTTGTGTCAAATTTCGTAATAAAAATTATTGTATAATTTTTTTATTTTCTCTTTAGTAGATTTTTTGTCAATGTCGGTATATGTATCAAGTGTTAATTGTATTCCGTAATGACCTAGCCAGTGTTGAACATATTTGGCACTTGTGCCTAAAGTAAAGTGATTTGTTGCAAATGTATGGCGAAGTCTATATAACTTGCAATTTGGTATTTTATTATCTTCACAAAGTTTTTTGAATTGTGTTTTTACATAATTGTGATTTTTAACTTCATTGTTTATAAAATACTCTTGCATATAATCACTAAAACCTTGACTCATTTCAATTTCTCGATGTAAAGCATTGTCGTTTTTAGTTCCGTAAATGTTTACTATGTTATTCTTAAAGTCAAATTGACCTTTATTTGGTAATTCACTTGGACGACAACCCGTCATAAGATATATCATAATTTCGTGTTCTATATTGTAATCTTTTGCTTTACTAATAATAATTTGTTGCTCATCAAAAGAATAGCAAAAATTTTTGTAAATTTTTTTCTTTTCTTTCACCACTGCTTTGAATACATTTGTTGATATAAGCCCTATATCGCAAGCCTTTTGGAGCAGTGCGTTTAGATATGTCCAAATTCTTTCTTTAGTTCGGTTATGTTCTAATTTATTTAATTCTTTTTGAATAACTTCTGTAGTTAATTCTTTTAGTTGAATATTTTTTATTTTATTTATAAAATTATTCATTGTGCTTTTTAAGACTGCATAACTACTTTTGTTTATAAATTTTTCTTTGTATTCTTTTAACCATTTTTCATACCATTCGTAAACTGTAATTCTTTTCTCAATTTGTTTAGTTTTTGGTTTAGTTAATTCTTTTTGATTTTTTAATTGCCTGTATAATTTAATCGCTAATTCTTTTGTTTTAGCATATTTTGTTATTTGAATTTTATTTTTTTGTAGACGGACGATGTATCGACCGTCTTTTCTTTTTGTAATTCCTTTCATATCGAAAATCTCCTTATCATAATCGTTTATGATAATTTCGTTATCGACTTTTGAACTACATTCATTATTCAGATTAGAAATCATTTTTAATTTACCAAGTATTTGACAAAGATAATTTTCTTGATTTTCTAATTCTAATTGAGTTTGATTAATCTTTTCTTTATATTTAGATATGTATTCGACTTGAATGCAAATATCTTTTGCAAGTTCTTCTAAAACTTTATTTTAAAAAACTTTTCTCCATAGTTTACTCCTGTTTGTTTGATTTAATGAATGAATTGTATTCTTCATTTTCTTTTGCTAATTCCATTTTAGCCAATTCTTGAATTTTAGTTTTTGATTGAATATCGAGTATTGTTTCATACTCTTTTAATTGTGTTCTTCTTTGTTTTGTAAAAATAACTTGTAGTAATCTTATAAAAACTATCAAAAGAAATACTTCTATTGGCATTAATATTTTTGTTAATGTTTCTATTGTGTCTACACTTAAAACCACAACACATAGCACAAACCATAAGATAAGTAGACCACCTAAAATACAGTTACTTATTATATTGCTTTTGAATTGTTGTTCTTTTAGTTCTTTGTATTTTTCTTCTGATATTTTTTGTGTGTAGGTATTTAGTTTCATATTAAACTCCCTTTTAGATTTGATTTTGCATATAGCAGATTTTGATTTCGCCATAAATTAAATTTTTTTGTTTATCGTTTAGTGCACAAAACATTTTAATTGCTTCTTTATCTTGCGAACTTAGTATAGGCAAGTCGTTGCCAAAGTTTCGACCACATAATTCATCAAGTGATACATTGAAATAATTTGCTAATTGTAATAAATTTGTCAGATTAGGTTCACTTGTTTCTGCTTCGTAATTTGCGTAAGTTGTCCTTGGAATACCAAGTTCGTTGGCTACATCTAATTGTGTTTTACCACTTTTTTTTCTTAATTCGCGAATAATCATTTATCATACCCCCTTTTTGAAATTATCGTATAAATTACTAAAAATTAAAAATCTTTTTCTTTATTTTTAAGAATTTTTTTGAAATTTAGTTGACAATTCTTAAAAAATAAGAAATAATAATATAGAAATGACTAATAAATGGGAATTTGAAGGGGGACATAATGAATAATAATTATTCTTTAAGACTTTATGAATGCGATTATAAAATTGCTTGTTCGGTTTTTTATAAAAAATTTAGGAATGCAGAATTCTTAAAAGAAGATTTGATTGATGTTGGTTTAATCGCTATCTTAAATTCACGACATAATTTTTTGAAAGAAAAATCAAAGTTTTCAACTTTTGCGTTTAATGTTGCTTTTTGTGCTATGAAAAAATATTTAGATAGTAATAAATACATTCAATCACTATCAGACAAAATTACCGACGACCTTAAAATCGAAGATACAATCGGCGAAGAAATGCAGATTAATGAGTTGGGACTTGATAGAGTTTTTAATGCAATAAAGCGAAATGTCAAACGCAAATTAGGTGATAAGTCCAATTCATACTTAAAATTCATAGACTATAAACTCGCTTTAATGTCGAATGCCGAAATCAAACAAAAACTTAATTGTTCTAGACAATTTGTTCACAAACTAAACAATCAATTAAAAAACGATGTTATTAAATATTCAAGAAATTTAGACATAGCGAAGGAGATAGATTATTATGCAAACAACAATTAATTCACAAGTTGCTTTGGCTTTAGACCAAGCGAAATCAAAACTAATAAGTGAACAGCACTTAAAAATAACTTCACTTGAAAAAGAAA
>CATZIR010000134.1 GCA_958420145.1 uncultured Eubacteriales bacterium
CATCAAATTGCTTGGTATTCACAATGTTAGCAATGTATTGGCTGTTAGTTGTATGGCACTTAGTGAAAAAATAAAGCCAAGACACATTAAAAAAGCAATTCAAAATTTTAGGGGAGTGGAGCATAGAATTGAGTTTGTTAAAACAGTTGATGGCATAGACTATATTAACGACAGCAAGTCCACAACACCACAATCTACCATAACTGCAATAAATGCTACCGAAAAACCAAAAATAGTAATTTTGGGTGGCAGTAGCAAAGGGCTTAACTATGACGATTTTGTAAAGGAAATTTCAGGCAAAATTAAGTTTGCAGTTTTGACTGGCGAAATTGCCCCAGAACTAGAAAAGAGCTTTAAAAAAGCAAAATGTGCAAACTACACAATGCAAGAAAAATTTAGTGACGCAGTTAAAAAAGCGAGCGAACTAGCAGAGTGTGGCGATGTGGTCCTTCTTTCTCCTGCAACAGCAAGTTTTGATGAGTTCAAAAACTACGAACAGCGTGGCGAAGTTTTTATGCAAATAGTAAACGAATTATAGGTATAAAATGAAAAGAAAAACAAAATTATTTGACTTCAAAAATTTTAAGTTTAGGCAATTCAATTTTGTCCTATTTTTCGTGGTTATTATGCTTGTGGTATTCGGCATTATAATGGTGTATAGTGCGTCAATGTATAGTGCCGATGTTTTGTATGGCAATTCCAAGTTCTTTATGTTTAAGCAACTTTTTGGGGCTGTATTAGGACTAGTTGCCATGATTACTATGTCGATGATAGACTACCACAAACTAGAAAAAACAAAGTGGATTGTGCTTGGCGTGTCTATTCTTTTGCTGGCCTTAGTTTTCATTCCAGGAATTGGCGTATCGAATAACGGAGCAAGAAGGTGGATTAGACTTCCGGGCTTTACCATTCAGCCTAGCGAAATAGCAAAGTTTGCATTTGTTATTTGGGCAAGTTCATATCTGTCAAAAAACTTCGACTACATCAAAACTTTTAAGGGCATTTTGCCTGTTTTGGCAGTCGGTGGAATGTTCTGTTTGCTCATTATTTTAGAGCCTAATATGAGCATTACAATGTGTATGGGAATCACTATGATTGTTATGCTTTTTGTGGGTGGAATGAGAGCTAGACATTTTGCTTTGCTAGGCGCGTGTGGTGCTTGTGCTGTTCCAGCACTCATTATCGCCGAGCCATACCGACTAAACAGACTTGTTGCCTTTATGAACCCTTGGCTCAACCCAAAAACCGAAGGCTACCAACTAATTCAGTCACTCTATGGACTAGGTGCAGGTGGATTTTTTGGCGTTGGACTGTTTAATTCAAGACAAAAATACTTGTTTTTACCTTTTGCCGAAAGTGACTTTATCTTTTCCATAATTGGCGAAGAACTAGGACTTTTCGGCTCGCTAATCGTAATGTTAATGTTTTTGATTGTAATTTATAACGGCATTCGTATCGCCATTCATTCAACCGACCGTTTTGGCTCCTATCTAGCGACGGGAATCACGACGGTTATTGCAAGTCAAGTTTTAATCAACATAGCTGTTGTAACAGGTAGTATTCCACCAACTGGTGTGCCACTACCTTTCATTTCTAGTGGTGGAACAGCCTTGTTCGTATTCATGGCATCAATAGGAGTATTGCTTAATATCGACAGACAGAGCAAAATGCAAACTTATGGAAATTATTGAGCATATATGCACAATTTAAATTAAAAAAAATGGGGTAAAGATAATAAAAATAAACTAGTTTTATTGTTTTAGCGTTAAACTATAGAACATCAACGATTGAAGTTAGCGTTTTATAATGTGGCTACAATCACAAGAGTTTGTAAAATTAATTTGCTAATCAACTTTTAATTAATAGTTAGATAGAGTTTTTGAAAAGTTCATAAAAAATTTTACAAAAACTTTTCAATTTATATCACAATAAATTGACATTAAAAACTCATTTTAGTATATTAATTTTAGTAAAAAATTTAGGGGGAAATTAAAATGTTAAATTTTGAACAACAAGTAGAATTAGCAAAGGAGTTGGGTGGCTGGCATGTAGAACACTCAAAACTAAAGGTGGTAGACCTTCTTAGCAAAGGTGTTCCTGCAGTTTATGTTTACGAAGAAGTTAGGGGCGGTAAACAAGTAATTGTTGGTAACGACGGTAAAGTTTTAGCATTCGCATCAGCAATCAATCTAGACAAAGTTATTGACGACATCAAAAATAATAATCTATGGGACAAGGCAGTTGACTTGAATATGCTTAAAAATTCAAACTGTGATATTATCGAAAAATATTTTGCTATCGAGAATAAAATTGACCCTTCTTGGGACAAAATTTGCCAAGATATCGCTGTAAAACTATGCAAGGCAATGAAAGATAATGGCGTTAAATGTGTTATGAAGGAACTAGCCGATTATTCAAATTATGATGATGCAAAAATGGAAGCAGAATTCGCAAAATATGGCGTAGCTTTAACACAAGCAAGAAACACAAACATATCAATTTGCAACCTATTTAGAAGAAAAGCAAGCAAAATTCAAAAGGATTTAGAAAAATAAAAACAAACTAAAATAACAGTTTGCACAATAAAAAGCAGGGATTTATCTCTGCTTTTTTGTTTAAAAAATTGTGGCTTTTTTTTATTTTTTTGAAAAATTTTTATAAAAGTATTGACTTCTTTTGATTATTATGCTAAATTTCACACTGTAGTTGCTGAATACTGTTTAACGACAGCAAGGCACATGCTCTTAGAGGGGAAGTTCCTGTTGAGGTTGATTAGCCGAATAAGAGTGTGGTAGAACTTTATAATTGCTAACTAAAAATCGAAGTGCGACTCGGGGTGTCACCGAAACTATTTGACTCGAAAGTGTA
>CATZIR010000135.1 GCA_958420145.1 uncultured Eubacteriales bacterium
AGCGTATTACATTCGCAAAATTTTAATGTAGAAGCCGTTCATCACGAATGTGGAAAAAATCAGTATGAACTAGATTTTAAGTTTGGAGATGCACTCGAAATTGCCGACAAAGTTTTAATCGCCAAGCAAGTTATAAAACATATTGCCAAAAAGCATAAACTATACGCAAGTTTTATGCCAAAACCAATAAAGAATGTCGCAGGCAGTGGAATGCACATAAATCTGTCTATTTGGAAAGACGGCAAAAATTTGTTCTACGACAATAGCGAAAAATTTGAACTTTCCAAATTCGCAGTAGATTTTACCAATAATGTTGCAAAACACATTGGTGCGATTTGTGCGTTTGCTTGCCCAAACATAAACTCATACAAAAGGCTAAATGCACATATGGAAACACCAACAAGTGTTAGAATTGGCTATAAAGATAGGCAAAGTGCTTTTAGAGTGCCAAAGTTTAGCGAAAATTCTGCAAGAGTGGAATTTAGATTTCCAGACATTTCCTGCCAAATTTATCTTACACTCGCTAGCCTGCTACTTAGTGGATTTGAAAATATTTTCAAAAAAAACAATAATTTGATTGCACCAAAATTGCTACCAAAAAATTTGGAAGAAAGTTTAGAATATCTAAAACAGGATAAACTGGTTAGTAGTTTAATTCCTAAAACTTATTTCGATGAAATATGCAGTCAAATTGCAGAATATAACTCACAGATAACTAGTTACGAAATAAAAAAATATCTATAAAAAAACAAACATTAACCAATAGTTTTTAAGTGTTTTCACTTTAACTAAAAGTTAATGTTTTTTAATAAAATTATAAAAAAATGCTAATTTTTTTGTGTTTTTTATCCATTTTCTATGCAAATTTCTAAAATATCTTCAAATTTAATGTCTGTCTGCACAACTGTTAATATCTTCATAACAGTGTCTATTTTAGCAACCAAGCCTATGATTTTTGTGTAGTTTTCGCCGTCGTAGTAAGTCACACTAACCATCTGCCTTTTTTTGATTTGCGACAGTGTTTTAGAGATTTCTTCGATTTCCTCTTGCGTTAGGTCTACTTTTTTTGTAACTATTTTTTCTTTCTCTTTTAAGGCTTGTCTTAATCCCTTTAATGCATCAAACGGCATAAAAATTTTTGCTCGCTCTAACTCATCTATACTTTTATTCACCGTTATGACCCCCTATGAGTTTATTTCTAATTTTTTGTGTTGCTCCTTCTTTTAGGCTTGTCCCACGAAGTATAGCATTTTTGCCAAACTTATGTTTAATTTCGTTGACAGTTTTAGCAACTTCCTTCTCTTTTTCGATACTCGCCCTATTTGTAAATATGTCCACATATTCATAACTTTCGTCAAGCAACTCACCAAAAGTAACTCCCAACTTTCTAATTGGAGCATTTTTGTTGGTTGTTTTTTCAAATAGTTCGAGAATTTCGCCATTTAGAATAGAAAAAGCATTGGTTTTCATTTTTAACTTCTTGCTTCCACCAGTAGAAGGTATACTCTCTTTTGAATAGTGAATGCTAAGTCCTATACTAGAACAAACCAGGTTTTGTTCCACAAGTTGCAAGCAAAGTGTGTCTACCATTTCGGTTAAGACAATCTTTGTTTTTTCGTAGTCGTAATCTTCAAAAAGCACTTGACTAAGCGACAAACTTGTCGACATCGGCTCATACTTTTTTATATCAGCAATAGTGGTTGGCTCAATGCCGTGAGCGTGGTCAATCAAAATTTTTGCATTAACGCCAAATTCCTTATAAAGCAAATTTTCGTCGGCTGTCAAAACATCATTTAGCGTATGTATTCCAAGTTTAGACAGTCTGTTTTGCGTTCCCTTCCCTATATGCCAAAAATCCGTTAGTGGCCTATGGTCGCCGAGAGTTGCGTGAAACTTTTTTTCGTCTAAAAAAGCAATATTGCCAGTTATGTGCTTGGCTGTTATATCAAGTGCCACTTTTGCTAAAAACATATTAGGACCAATACCACAAGTTGCAGTTATGCCAGTTGTTTTCAAAACATCGTCTAATATCATTTTTGCTAGATTATTTGCACTTGTTTTATAAAGTTTTAGATATTTCGTCACATCTAAAAACATTTCGTCTATCGAATAAGGATGAATGTCGTCTTTGGAAATATATTTTAGGTATACAGCATAGACATTTGCCGAATACTCAATGTATTTTTTCATTCTAGGTTTTGCGATGATATATTCCACTCCATCTGGTATCTCGTAGAGTCTACACCTATTGCGAATACCCATATTTTTGAGAGCCGGACTAATTGCCAAACAAATTGCACCTTTGCCACGACTTGGGTCTGCAACAACAAGGTTAGTCGAAAAAGGGTCAAGATTTCTCTCGACACATTCAACAGACGCATAAAAAGTCTTCAAATCAATACAAAAATACATTTTAACATCTCTCATTAATATTATTTTATTTCTTAGGCAAATTTTTATTAATTTACGCCTTAAAAAGAAACAAAATAATATTTTTTATTTTTTTGAATATTTTAGAAATTTTAGCACAAATTATAATTAGCAAGTGTGATTGTTTAGGTTTTCTAAGGAATGACATTTGCTTTTTTTGTTTTTGAAATTACGGTTTATTATAGATATTTAGATAAACTTTAATATAGTCTTTATGACAAATAAACTTATGAAGCAAAGTAAAATTAAATTGATAAATAGAACTAAACTTATTCCTTTATATATGTTTATTAAAAATATTTAATTGTAATTTTGATTCATATAAAATTCTATTACATTTGTAAACATATCAAAAATATTCACATAATCTTAGTATGCTAAGATTATGTTTATTTACAAGTTATCTACAATTCGTTACAACTGTTTATTAACT
>CATZIR010000136.1 GCA_958420145.1 uncultured Eubacteriales bacterium
GATTGCTATAGAATTGTAGACTTAGTAGCAAAAAAACTATCTGACAATTTTGCAATGCTTTTTAAAAAGCAGAATTTTAACAAAGGTGTAAAAGTCTTGACAGTGGACAATAAAATTTACATCGACCTTTATGTTATCATGAAATATGGTGTGAGCATCATCGCTGTGGCAGAAAGTCTAAAACGAAGCGTTAAATATAGCGTGGAAGAGTTCACAGGAATGCTTGTTGATAGCGTGAATGTCAATGTATTAGGTGTTCGTGTTTAGACTTTTTTTGATTATATAAAGATTTAAGGATGGAATTAATAAGTCAATGAAAACGATAAATGGCAATATGCTACGAAAGATGCTTGTAGGTGGAGCATCGCTTCTAAAAGAGAATAAAAGTTATGTAGATTCTTTAAACGTATTCCCAGTGCCAGATGGCGATACTGGAACAAATATGAGTATGACAATGAATGCAGTTGTAACCGAAATTAACAACTGTCCAAACAATAATATCGACGAACTCTGCGAAGCATTCAGTAAGGGTGCGCTTCGTGGTGCAAGAGGAAACTCAGGTGTTATTTTGTCACAAATTCTAAAAGGACTAGCATCAATTCTAAAACAAGAAAAAACAGAGATTAATGCTAAAACTTTTGCTAAGGCTCTCACTGCAGGTGCAGAGGTAGCATACAAGGCAGTTACAAAACCAAAGGAAGGCACAATTCTAACTGTTATTAGAATGATGGCAGAAAGTGCTACAAAGTTTGCTAAGAAAAACATCAACATAGACGAGTTTCTAAAACAAGTAATCAATGTTGGTGAAGATACACTTCAAAAAACTCCAGAACTATTGCCAGTTTTGAAAAAGGCAGGCGTTGTAGATAGTGGTGGCCGTGGTCTAATTATTATTTTCACTGGTTTTTACAAAGTTTTAATCGGCGATGAAACACTAAAAATTAACTACGAAAGTGCAGACAAGCCAAAATCGGATCTAAATGTAGACTTTGGTGGCGAAAACCCTGCAAATATTCAAGATTTGGGCGATATTCAATTTGCATATTGTACAGAGTATTTCGTTATTGAAATGAAGAAAAAGACAACCGAAGCCGATATCGACAAACTCCGTGAAAGACTTATGGAAATTGGTGATAGTGTTATTTGCGTAGGCGATTTAAGTTTGGTAAAGGTTCACGTTCACACAAACGAACCTAACAAGGCACTAGGTTACGCCCTAGAACTTGGCGAACTTACAAAACTAAAAATCGAAAATATGCTTGAACAAAATCGTGCAATGAAGAGAATGCGTGAAAAAGAGCGTGAATTAAAGCCATTTGGTATGGTTTCTGTTTGTGCTGGCGAAGGTCTAAGTGCAATTTTCAAAGATTTGAACGTTGATAAGGTCATCGAAGGTGGTCAAACAATGAATCCTAGTGCAGACGACATTGCAAAAGCAATAGATAGCGTTGGCGCAAAAGATGTTTTTGTTTTCCCTAATAACAAAAATATCATTTTGGCTGCAGAACAAGCAAAAGCACTTACAAATGTAAATATACATGTAATTCCAACTCGTAGTATTCCAGAAGGAATTTCTGCTTGTTTAGCATTCAACCCAGAAGCATCTGCTCTAGAAAACGAAGAAGGTATGATTGAAACAATCAAGAATGTTCATTCATATCAAGTTACTTATGCTGTTAGAAACACAAAAGTTAATGGCTTCTCGCTAAAAGAAGGTGACATTATTGGTCTAAACGACAAGGCTATAGTGGCTAAGGGCAAGAATGTAGAAGAAGCAGTTCAAAAAGTTATCGAAAAACAAATCAACGACGACATTTGTAACATCACTTTGTTCTACGGAAACGACATAAAAGAAGACGAAGCAAGTGCTTTGGTTGAAAAACTTCAAGCAAAACATCCAGATTGCGAAATTAGTGCGTTGAATGGTGGACAACCAGTTTACTATTACATTATCAGTATGGAATAATCTAGTAAATATTGTTATTGTTTAATAATTAAACATAGTTATATTTATATAATCAATAATTGTTATAAAACTAAAACTATACTAAAATCAGCAAAAATATTGCTGATTTTTTTAATAAAAAAGAAATGAATAGAGGGCTTATTTCTTGTTTGACAACTAAATTTCATAATAGTTTGCAATCATAATTTTTCATCAAAATTTATATAAAGATGGTAGCAAAAACACTCAAAAAAATTATAAACAAATTTTTAATTTAGTATTGCTTTTTATTCTTATTATTGATATAATATTATCGAAATAGAAACTAAGGAGTAAATATGCAAACACTTTTTATCGACTTCCATATTCACACAGTATATTCCCAAGAAATATGTGCTCATCTTTCCATTAAAGATACGCTAGATTACTATCAAACAATAGGTAACCGTGCTGGCCAACGAGTTATTATAAGAGTTAACGACCACAATAATTTTTATGGTGGTGTGAGAGCGGTAGAATATTATTTAGAGCATAAACACGATTATCCTAACATTTTTGTAATTCCTGGCATTGAATTTAGTGCCAACCTAGGCTATGTATTAAAATACGAGAAAGATAACATCACAGAAAATGATGAATTTCCATACGAAGACGATAAGTACGAGTTTATTTTTAAAAAAGCACATATTGGTGCTGCGCCTATTTTGAAGGATAAGGAAAGTTTTGAAAAGTGGAAAAATAATAAAGATTTGCAGGTATACTCAAAACTATCAAAAATGTTTTTAGATAGAACCATCGATGAACCATATCATATAGATAATATGGCAATTCCACAACAAGGTTCAGTGAGAAGTGTAAAAAATTATGTTAATCTTGATTTACTTGGTCAAG
>CATZIR010000137.1 GCA_958420145.1 uncultured Eubacteriales bacterium
TAGTTTTTAACAAGAAAACTAAAAAGTTTGAAGTTCACTACAAGCGAAATGCGTCCACACTAGAACTTGTTTTGCCTTTTGATAGGCTAGACAAACGAACGCTAGATTTTGTTTTGAAAACCAAGATGGAACACAAGCAAAAACTCATTGAAGAAATGGAAAAAAACAACCAAAGACTCGAAGACGAAAAAAACAAAAATTTGCTTGACGAAGCCACCTATAAAGCAAAAGAAATGCTAAAGTTTGCGCAAAACAAACCTAGTGAAGTGAACTTTAACAATAGTTATTTGAACAAATGGTATTAGGAGAAATTATGAAAGTAATAGATGTAATAGAATTAACAGCAAAATTATTAAATATTATAGATGTAAAACAATGCACCAGTTTTTGCAAAACAAACCAGATAACTCTAAGTCAGTTGCTTGCACTTCCAGTCACTAGCGAAACTGAAGGTGACCTACTAAAACCAGACTTTTTGACTGAGCAAGTAGAGAAAGAACTAAGACTGCTTCTCGATTGTATCAATATCACGCAAACACAAATTGCTAGCGAAAATAACTACTTACTAAAAGTGGAAGAGATTATAGTAGAAAACGAGAGTTTTGATATTGATACTCTTTCTCAAAAACTTTATAAGATTAAAGAAATTACTAGTGATAATGAGAAGAAAAACTTTGATTTTATTGGCAACAAAATTATTATAAAAAATGGAAGTTATAAACTAAAATATGCTTATTTGCCAGATGAAGTAGACTTTGATGACAGCATAGAAACTCACGGCGGAAAGGTTAGTGTTTTGGCATTTTGCTATGGCGTTTGCAATAAATATCTGCTCATTAAAAATATGTTTGACGAAGCAAACTTTTGGCAGGAAAAATTTGATAAGTCTATATCACTTTGCTTTAGAAAATTAGGAGAAATTAAAATTAAAAATAGAAGGTGGCTATAATGATAAAAAGTTTAACAAAAAATTCTAGTCTTGCTACTAAATTAATTTTACAAGTAAACGATTTTAGCAAAGGTGTAGACATAACTTGTGGTGAAAATATCACCAATATGGCATCTGCTGTGCAAAGTTATAACTTCAACTTTAATAGTGGTGTTCTAACCGAAGGTCTAGGTTTTAAGGAATTTACTAGTCCAAAATCTAACCTTAGTGATAAAGAACAAGTGGCAATTAGTTACGACGACTTTACGGCTAACATAAAGTCACTTGCTTTGTTTAGACACTATAGCAGAACCTATAAGGAATATAGAGACAAAATTTTGCTTTATGCAGACGACGGCTATATGTGGTATGTTCGTGTGAACAATGTCTATCCAACAACCACAAAATTATCACACCTAGATTTTACTTCTAGTCCAAAAGTTTTTAATTCCAAGATAGACGGAGTAGACGTTGCTACTATCTCAAACGGTGTTGATAACGTTGGAACTTGGAATGGCGACGGAGTGCCAAGCAGGTGGGAAGATTGTCCTAAAATCATAAGTATATGTGACTACAAAGGTAGACTTTATTATCTAACCAGTGGCGACCAAAAATACATAAAATACACCAAAAATTACAACATCACGCAGTGGACAGAAACACTTGATACAGAAAATGGCGATAGCGTTGTAGAAATAAATGACGGTCAAGGCAAACTCAATAAACTCGTTTGCTTTCAAGGTCATATGTATGTGTTTAGAGATTACAGTATTTTGAAAGTTACTGCTTATGAAGATATGAAAACACCTTCAATCTCCACAGTGTATATGTCGGGCAACAAAATTTATGCCGACACAGTTCAAGTGTGTGGAAACTATATGATTATGCTCACTCGTGATGGACTAATAAAATTTGATGGCAACACTGCTACTAAAATAGATTTGAAATTTTCATCTTATTTTGCAAACATCGACAACAAAAACGCAAAAGCAAGTTTTCACGCAGGGAAATACTACCTTGCTTGTAAACTAAGTTATCAAGATTCTTTGCCTAATTTTGACGACGCCACTTGTGTTAACAACACGCTAATTTGCTATGATGTTGCCTTGCAAAAATACACACTTACTCGTGGTGTAGATATACAAGACCTACTTTCTATGCAAAGCGAGAGTTTGAACAAACTCATTATGTGTTTTAACTCACAAAAAACGAGTATCATTGGTGAGATTAATCAAAGTGGAAAATTCTTTGATACAAATATGAAAAAATACTGGATTTCGCCTTTGTCGGACCTAGGATATTCTAACAAACGAAAGGTTGTGAAAGATGTTTCTTTGCTATCAAAATACCCTTGCAAACTTACAATTTTCACCGAAAAAGAAAGTAAAACTTTTAATATTTGTGGAGATGAACTTATGTTCAAATTTCCAGTTAGACTAAGTGGCAAACAAGTGGGATTCAAAATTGAAACCGATTGCGACAAGGCATATATTTCTAACTTGCAGATGAATATTGACCTACTGGAAGGCGAGAGCATAATATGATATATGGAAATGAAATCCAAAGAAAAATCCAACAAATAAAAATGAAAAATATAATACAAAACGGAGAGTTATTTATGTTTGATGCAAAACTAACAAAAAAAGAGCACGAATTAATAAGACAAAATTTTGAAAAAATGATTGAAGAAAATACTTCAAAGGTAGAAAAAACTCCAGAAATTTTACCACAAACCGATGATTCTACTGAGTTTGAAAAACTAATCAATCTAAAAAATAATCTTTCCAACTAATTATGTGGCAAGATATATTAGACTTAGCGATTAAAAACGGACTTTGGGCTGTTTTGTTTCTAGGCTTACTAATTTTCGTTTTAAAAGATAGCAAACAAAGAGAAAAAAAGTA
>CATZIR010000138.1 GCA_958420145.1 uncultured Eubacteriales bacterium
TTACACTAGGTAAGGATTTTTATTTTTTTATAACAAATTTTTGCTGATTATAATGGTCTTTCTTCGTTACTGATAAATGCATAAGCAACTGCGTTTGGACCAACGTGAGCACCAATAATAGGTCCCATAATTCTAATTTCTGGCTCATAACCAAAGTTTTCTTTAACAAGATTTTGCACTTCTTTTGCAAGTGGCAAGTTATCTGTGTGAACTACAACACCGATAAATTCTGTATTATTTTTTGTGTAGTGTTTAGCCTCTTCGATAATTGATTTTACAGCCTTTTTAGTGCCCATTTCTTTTCTAACAACTTCGAGTTTGCCTTCTTTAGAAAATTCGATGATTGGTTTAAGGTTTAGTAATGTGCCCATAACTGCTTTTGCACCACTAATTCTTCCACCACGCTTTAGGAACATCAAGTCGTCAACGATAACTAAGTGTTGAATTTTCATTTTCATATCTTCTAGCACTTTGATTGTTTCGTCTAGGTCTTTGCCTTCGTCACGCATTTTGCAAGCAACTTTAACAAGCATACCTTCACCAACGGTTGTTGTGCGACATTCGATAGCCTTATAGTTGATGTCTGGATATTTTTCCTTTACAATTTCAATGGCTCTATTAGCATTGTCGAGTGTTGGGCTTAGACTATATGATTGAGTTAGGTGTAAAGCATTTTTTATGCCTTTTTCTGCCATTTCTGTGAAAAGTTTTACGTGTGTTTCTACATTCAAAATAGATGTTTTTGCAACTGCTCCACTCCTTAGTGTGTTGTAAAAATCTACATATTCTTGATATGACTTAAAATTATCTATATGTTCTGTGATGTCTCCACCCTTGTCGATAATAAAACTAAGGTGACCTACATATATTCCAAGATTATCTATTTCACTTGCGTAAAGGTCGCAAGTGCTATCTGTTGAGACTTCAAATTTTTTCATAAGTTAACTCCTAATATGCTTTTATTATAACATTTACAGTCTATTTTTCAAAATAATATTTTCAAATTTGTTTTGTGAATTTTTAATTACCTATTGATTATTTTAGTTATTTGTGATATTATAGAAACATCTAAGAAATTAGGAGCGAAATATGTCTATCAAAACTGCTTTATTTGGTGAACCAGAAATCGAAGAAATTTGTAATAAAATTGCAAGAGATAAAAAACTAACTGACCACGAAAAATTAACACAAATTTTTAACAATTACATCAAATATTTTAACACAAAGTATATATATGATGTAAACTTTGCAGTATTTGAAAAATATTATGAATATTTTACATCGCCAGAAGGTGTAAAAGATGATGAAAAATACCAAGAGGTTTTCGTTGATACTATAAAATATTACACTTTGTCTCATATGGAAAATTTACATAAATTTTACGTTAGTTTTATTAATAATGTTGATAAATCAAGACTAGATGAAAATCAACAGAAATTGGTTAAAAACTTAGATTTTTTTGGAAAATTGGAAGAAATTATACACAATCAAAATTCTTTATATGGTAAAGAGCCAAAAGTAACTCAAGCTTTTGATGCAATTAATGATAAAACTCTTAAAGATTGCACAAAAGGTTTGCTTAGCATCTATTTCTTTGAAAATAATGAAACATTGGAAAAATAAATAAAAAAACGAGCAATTATGGCTCGTTTTTTTATTTATTAACCATTTTTTCTAATTTTTCTTAGGAATGGTGGAATATCATCGTCATCTACTGTTATTCTAGAACCATTTGAACTTGGTTGTGTTGGTCTAGAATAATTGTTATTTTGAGGTTGTGGTTGTTGTGGACGATTTGTGTTAAATAGTCCAACATTAACATCTACCATATCTTGGAAAGTTCTTTCTTTTTCGGTCATTGGTTTATTTTGACCACCAAATAGGTCTCGAATGCTGTTTGGTTTTTCTTGTTTTTGTTGCTCTTCTTTAGCGTCGAAGTTAGCACCTGCAAAACCAGTTGCAATGATTGTTATTTCTACTTCGTCGTCCAAATTTGGGTCGATACTTGTACCAAATATGAAGTTACATTCTGGGTCAACAACTTCGTGAACGAGTGCTGCTGCTTCGTTAACTTCATCTAGTGCTAGGTCTATGCCACCTTTAATATTAAGTAGAACGCCTTTAGCACCTTCGATTTGTGTTTCAAGAAGTGGGCTGAACACTGCGTTTCTAACTGCTTCTTGCATTTTGTTTTCGCCTTTTGCTCTACCAATACCCATATGAGCATAGCCACGGTTTTTCATAATTGTTTTAACATCGGCAAAGTCTAGGTTAATCAAACTTGGGTTGATAATAACATCACTTATGCCTTGAATACCTTGTCTTAGAACATCGTCTGCATATCTAAAGCAATCTAGCATTGGTGTTCCTTTTGGCATAACTTTTAGAAGTTTGTCGTTTGGAATGATAACCAATGTATCAACATATTTTTTAAGGTTTTCAATACCTCTTTCTGCATTTGCTAGTCTTGCGTGACCTTCAAAACCGAAAGGCTTTGTTACAACTGCAACAGTAAGTATTCCCATATCTTTTGCCATTTGAGCAATAACTGGGGCTGCACCTGTTCCTGTTCCACCACCCATACCTGCTGTGATGAACACAAGGTCTGCGCCTTGAAGTGCTTGAGAAAGTTCTGCCTTGTTTTCTTCGGCTGCTTTCATACCAACATCTGGGTCTGCACCTGCGCCAAGTCCTTTAGTTAGTTTTGCACCGATTTGTATTCTTGTTTCTGCTGGATTGGTTAGTAAGGCTTGTTTATCTGTGTTAACAGCAATAAATTCAGGGCCTTTAAAATCAAACTTAATCATTCTAGTAAC
>CATZIR010000139.1 GCA_958420145.1 uncultured Eubacteriales bacterium
TAGGTCTTAATCTTTTATTTGAAGACACTAATTTTGCAAAGACAGATGTTAAAACATACAACTACACTTTTGAAGATTTGTTGTTGAAAGTAAAACAAATAATTAAGTCTTGTTCAAACGGAACTGGCGACGGTGTTATCTCACTTATTGATTTGGGCGACTTTTTACATATTTACAAATATGACGGTGAGCAATTTGAAGGCGAGCCTATTGGTGGTAACACTTCAAATAGTATAATAAATAGTTATTTTACAATGGCTACTCACTTTGATAATCGTGGTATGGCTTGGTATAAACAATCAATCTTTAATTCTGTTGCTGGTGATAGTAACTACAACATTACTGGTTTAACTGATAATGTTGACTATTGGAAAGCAACCACAACATTTGAATTATCAGAACAACAATTTGAAGCAAGATACAGTCAAGTTGATAACGGTTTTTACTATGTTCTTCCAACTGCTCTGATTAACGAAATAAAAGAGTATGAAGATGTTGAAATAAATATTACTTTTAATGTATCTAACCTAGATGTAAATGTTCTTGGCTTTGATTATTATGCCCTAAATGGTATAAAAGTTAATACTTTAACAATTACAAGTTCTACACAAAGAGATTTTAGACTTATGGTCGGCTCTTTGAAAGACACTGGCTTGACAAGTGCCAATATTCATTTGACTAATATAAAACTTGTTAATAACAATTCGGGGGTGGCTGTATAATGAAATGGTATTCATATATATTATGTTTTATTTTAATTATTGTCGGTGCTTTTTGCACAGTTGAATTAGTTGATTTATTCAGTGTGAAAAGTGGCGAATACGGCAGTGTTATAAGTTATCAGACACACGGCGATTATGAAGAATTTTCAAAGTTTGATTTTGGCTCTATTGACTTTGATACAGAAGACTATAAGGCATATAAAGACCACTCAATAATGTTGTTCAAACTGCTGGTCGTATAAATGGTGATTTATCACTAAAATTTTACGACTTGAATGGCGACGAAATAACAACTGCTGATATTCATTTTATGGTTGAATATTTAGCAAGTAATACAAAAGTCACAATAACAACAAATAACACAAATAATTCGGTATCATATTTAACTGCATATATGGAGATTAATGGTGCTGTTTTACAAGTGTTTTCAAAGGGGGTTTAGCCTATTATGAAATTAAAAGCGACAATAATAAGTATAGTATCAGTATTGGTTATTGGGCTAACAGCAATATTGTTATACTGTTTTTGGCCTGCAATAAAAGGAACTGTCGATAATAGCAAGTATTATACCCAAGAAGAACTGCAAGAAAGTTACGACAAAGGCTATGAAGACGGCTGTAAAACAGAAACTGAATTAACTGGTCAAGTTAAATACTATAAAAGTTTAGTTGACGAATATTATATTCAAGTAAATACATTGAATAACGAAATCACTATGCTTACAAAAACTAAAAAAGATTATGAAACACAAATTGTTAACATTGAAAGTCAAAAAGCAACTTTGCAAACACAAGTAGACAATCTTACAACAATCAAAACAAATAATGAAACTACTATTGCAAGTTTGAATAGTCAAATTACAAGTTTGCAAAATCAAGTTACAAATCTTACAAACAGTGACGAAGATAAAAGCGAGCAAATAATAACATTAAACAACCAAATTATAACATTGCAAAACACTGTTTCACAATTACAAACTACCAACGATATGAATGTTACTACTATTACAAGTTTGAATACACAAATTGCTAATCTTAATACACAAATTAATGATATGACTTTACAATCTCAAAACTCACAAAGTCAAATCAATGCTCTTAACAACAAAATTAGCGAACTACAAGCAAGTGTATCTTACTATGAAAGTTATATTGCACAACTTGAAAATGGCGAACAAGTAGTTGCAACATTCGAGTATGACGGAAGTGTTTACAATATTCAAATTGTAAACAAAGGCTCTAAACTCTCTGTAACAACTCCAACAAGCACTGCCTATAAGATATTCAATGGTTGGACTGTAAATGGCTCTGCAATAGATTTATCTACTTATACAATTACTACCAACACAAAAATTGTTGCAGATGTTACATACAAATATGATGTCAAATTCAAAGTTGACAACAATATTGTAGATAGTCAAATTGTTACAAAAAATAACTGTGCTACACTTCCTACTAACCCAACAAAAGACGGTTACGAGTTTGACGGCTGGTCTTTGAATGGTGTTAATGTAATTTCAGATATTACAACTAAACAAATTACTGAAAATACAACTTACTTTGCTGTATTTACTAAACTCCATAATGTAACATTTATAGTTAATGGAGATATTTTAGAGATTAAACAAATTAGAAACGGCGAATATGTGTCAAATATTAATACAAATTATATTTGGACATTGAATGGTAAAACTATTAATTTTAATGATTATGCAATTTTTGCTGATGTTACATTTATAGCCAATACGGAATTTAATGGATTAAAACAAAAAACATGGAATGGTTTTACTAAAATTTCTGGTGATGGTATCTGGACAGACGGAGAAAATATTTATTATTCAGATAGAGAAAAACAGTATGTTTTAGATAAAACTACCGATACTTGGAATGAAAAAACTTGTAATGGGTTAACTAGTTTTCTTGCTAACACAATCTGGACAGACGGAGAAAATATCTATTGTTCATATAATGGTGGTAGTTTTAGATATGTTCATTATGTATTAAACAAAGAAACAAGCACATGGGAAACGAAGACATGGAATGGTTTAACTAGTGTTGATGCTCAATATATATGGACAGATGGAGAAAA
>CATZIR010000140.1 GCA_958420145.1 uncultured Eubacteriales bacterium
TAATAATTTTATGAATAAAGTAGTAGTAATAACAGGTGCTACCAGTGGAATTGGTCTAGCACTAAAACAAAGATTTGAAAAAGATGGCGACACAGTTTATGCATTGTCACTTCATAACGACAACAACATTAGCAATTTTTATGAATGTGATGTTACAAACGAAGCACAGATAGAAAGTGCTATCGGCGAGATTGGAAACAAGCATGGTAAAATTGATGTGTTAGTAAACTGTGCAGGTTATGGTCTTTTTGGTGCGACAGAACTTCTTCCAACAAACGAAGTTAAAAGACAAATGGACACCAACTTTATGGGTGTGTATCTAACAACCAAGTATGCTCTAAAGTTTATGGAAAAAGGTAGCAGAATAATTAATATTAGCAGTGCATGTGCATTGTTTCCACTTCCTTATCGCAATTTGTATTCTGCAAGTAAGGCTGCCGTGAGTTCATTCTCTCAAGGACTCAAGATGGAACTTATGCCACTTGGAATACAAGTAACTAGTATTTGCCCAGGGGACATTAAAACACCTTTCATTAAAAACAGAGTTAAGTATTTCGACACCAACGAAAAGTATGGCGACAGAATACAAAGAGCAAGCGACAAGGTTGAAAAGAACAACGACAAGCGAATGGAAATCGACTATGCCGTTGATAAAATTTATAAAATAATCAATAAAAAGAAACTAAAACCAGAATATATTGTTGGTGGAAAATATAAATTATTATATTTTGCAATGCGTTTTTTCCCAAAATCATGCTACATCAATTTTGTAGAAAAGCATTTCGGTGGACATTAATTTGGAAACGGAATAGTTCGGTTATCGTGGTCGTAAACAAGTTTTGTATCAAAAAACTTAGCATACTGAGAACGATAATTTCTTAGTGCAATACCATTCAAAACTTCGCGTTTAAAAAACACGGAGTTATTTTTTTCTTGCGTTTTAGCGTCTCCCACGCAAAAGAAAATTTTATAACCAAAATTTTTTAAGATATTTAGTTTACTACCTTTGGTAATCATACTTCCACAAGGAAAACAAAATAGGTCGGTTTCACCAATCACGCTCAAAATTTCCTCTTGATATTTTTTGCAGTCTTGATATAGCATATTGTCATTAGAATAGGCAACTTGAATATGCCCGTAGGTGTGCGACGCAAAATGATAATTTAGGTCTTTCAATTTTTTAACAAGTGGTTTTATCGTTTCTATCTCTTGCTCTCTGTTAATTCCATCTTTATTTATTCGATAGCCTAATATTCCATTGTAGCCAGTTGGGCAAATTATTGCTCTAGCGTTATGAAAACTAAAATCTGGGTGATTTTCGATAAATGCTTCTAGAATTGGGAAGGCTTCTTTGTCGTATTCAATTTGTGGGTCATTACTTTTTGTGTATGACGCAAAATTATTGTTTTCGTCCAAAATTATTTTGTCACTAAGCCCAAGACCTCTACTGTCATAACTCATATCGTCAAAAGAAAGTAAAAATGGTTTTTTGCCAAGTGGAACAAACAAGTCCTTAAAATATGGCACTCCGTCTTTGTAGCCAACAACATCATATATGTCCACCAAACAGTAGTTATTTTTGTGCATCTCGCAAAGAAAGTTATAAAACTCATTGTGCGTTATGCAGTCCTTGTCGTAGTGGTGAGCGAGCCTTAAAGTAAACGCCTTTTTAGGATTATTTATTATTTGGTGCGTAAAAAAGTGAGGAATTTCTCCTTCATACTTATAACATTCAAAATCACTTTGCACAGGCAGGTTCGTTGCTTTAACAACTGTTTGAGTAGAAAAAAATACACTAAAAATTATGGTAATTATTAGCAAAAACAAAATGAACAAATTTTTAGAAAATTCCTTTTTCATGACTTTATTTTGCGTAAAAATTTTTATTTTATTAATTAGTTTTAAATTAAAATAAAATGGAAAAAATTAATAAAAATATCAAAAAAGGACTGATTTTTTATGAAAATTATGAAAAAAAGTGCATTTTTACTAATCTTTTGCTTAATACTTCCATTTTTTGCTGGTTGCGCTTCTGGTGGATCTAGTCTGTTTTTTACGGGTTTTCCAAACAAGATTGTCTATGAAATTGGAGAAAGCGTAAATTTTAAGGGGCTAAGCATAGAAAGTTATAATAGCGACGGAACTACCACAAAAATTAATTTGAGCGAAAAAGATTTGCCAGAAATTGACACTTCGTCAGCAGGCGAAAAAGTCGTTCAAATTAACAAAGGCGAACTTTCAACCACATTTACAATCTATGTTGCAAACACCGTTGTAGATAGCAAGGACCAACTAAAAAATGCTATTCAAAATGCTAGTGACGGCGACATTATCTACATCAAAAAAGGAGAGTATAAGCCAGAAAACACTACCGATGAAAGTTTGTATAACATCGTTATCAACAAAAAGATAACACTTGTGGGTGACGGCGAAAGCAAGACCATTATTCATGGCAACTTTTTGGTTGGTGCTAGAGAAGAAAGCAATGGTTATTTGCCACTAGATAATTTTAGTGGTGTAAAGTTTATAAACTTGGGTTTTAGGCTTAACTCAACAGTTAAAGATAGATATAACGAGTTTGAAGGGCCTTATGGCAAATATGATGTCTTTGGTGCAATAAAAACGTATAACACGAGTGATATTACGATAAGAAATTGTAGCTTTGTGGGCTATAGTTATGCAGTTAATGCAGACAATATTAATGGGCTTAATTTGGTAAATAACACTTTTAGAAACTTAAAAATTAATGCTGTTAGAGTTAATAACGATATATCTAATGCAGTGCTAAC
>CATZIR010000141.1 GCA_958420145.1 uncultured Eubacteriales bacterium
GCAACCCAATTACAAAAATATTGTCTTGCAAACGACAAATTCTGTGGTATAATAAAAGTATGGAAAAAGTTAACAACAAGCAAAACTACCAAAAGATGCTTCTAGAAAAAATAGAAGGCATAAAAAAAACTAGCCATAAACCTAGTTTGCTTTTGCATGTTTGTTGTGCGCCATGTTCAAGTGCTTGCTTAGAAATTTTGGAAAAATATTTTGATATAACCTTACTTTTTTACAATCCAAACATTCATCCAAAAGAAGAATACTACAAGCGCCTTGATGAACTAAATGAGTTTATTGAAAAGAAAAATTTATTAGCAAAAAAACAAAAAAATAATGAAAATATTCAAAAAAATAACGATTTTAACGTAAAAAATCTAGAAAAAACTAAAATTTTAGATATTTTTACTATTCCAGACCAAATAAAGATATTAGAAATTAATTACGACCCAAACGAATTTTTCTCCGCTATAAAAGGACTAGAAAACGAAAAAGAAGGTGGCGAAAGATGTAAGGTTTGTTTTAATCTAAGGCTTGGCAAAACAGCAGAAATAGCAAAAGAAAAAGGCTTTGATTTCTTCACCACAACGCTAACACTTAGCCCATACAAAAATAGTGAGTTACTAAACGAGATTGGTGAAATTATGCAAAACAAATACTCTACGCCTTATCTATTTAGCGATTTCAAGAAAAACGACGGCTACAAAAAATCTATCGAACTATCAAAACAATACAACCTTTATAGGCAAGACTATTGTGGTTGCGTGTTTTCTAAAAATGAAAGAGAAGAACAAAAACTTCTCAAGCAAAATGCTAGTAAATAACAAAAAAAGCATACTGATAATCGGTATGCTTTTTATTTGAAAACTATTTATGCAACTATTTGCAAGCATGTCTTCTTGTAGTTTTATGAGCAATTTGCTCTTGCTCTATACCAACTCTAAAACTAAACATATAACATTATAAAGTATAAGATAAACAAAACCGAGATAATGTAGGTTAAAACATTAACTTGTTTTGCTCGTTTTGTGCAAAGCATCATGATGGTATACGAAATTAGTCCAACTGCAATTCCAATAGTGATGTTGCTAGTTAGTGGCATCATAATGATTGTAAGCACCGATGGAATAGTTTTTGCCAAGTCGCCAAAATCAACTTTTAGCACGGAATCGAACATCGTGATTCCTACCAAAACAAGTGCTGGGGCTGTTGCGTAGATTGGAATTATTTGCACAAGTGGGCTTAGAAACATCGTCACTAAAAATAGCAAACTTGTAAATATTGTTGTGAGTCCTGTCTTTGCACCACTTGCAATACCTACGCCACTTTCTACATAACTTGTTGCATTTGGAATCCCCATACAACTACTAACCATTGCCGAGCAACCGTCAACAAGCATTGCCCTATCAACGTTTATTACCTCGCCGTCTTTGTCGATTAGTCCACCCTTTGTTGCAGTGGCATAAAGTGTGCCAACTGTGTCGAACATATCTATCAAAACAACTGCAAACACAATTAGTAGCAAACTCAAAATAGAAGAAACAATATTCCCACTAAATAGACCAGCAAAGTCAAATTTGAAAAGTGCAGAACTTGCTAATTCCTTGAATGGTGGAAGCCAACTTGCGTTAGATAGGCTTGGAAAAGGATTGATGTTTGAACATAGTTTTATGATGATGTCTAAGACCGTGCCACTGACAATACCTATAAAAATACTACCCTTGACTTTTCTAGCATACAAAATTGCCATAACCAAGAAACTTACAACTGCAACAAGTGGAGCAAAACTTTCTGCTGTGCCGTTTAGTAGGTCTAGAATGCCACTGTTATTGCTACTTAGCCCAATATTTAGAACAAACAGTCCAACACCTGCTGGCAAAGCCACCTTTATGCACAAAGGAATAGCCTTGACTATCTTTTTTCTAAGTCCCGTTAGCGTTAGAATTAAAAATGTAAAGCCAGCCAAAAAAGAAATTGCCATTGCTTGTTCAAATGTATATGTTCCACTGGTAATCAACTGGACGGTGTAACTGACAAGTCCAATTCCCGGAGCAAGCACAAGTGGGAGATTAGCGTATAGCGACATACAAACGGTCGCCACAATAGTTGTTATTATGGTTGCTAAAAAAATCGCTTTCCATAACTGCTCGCCACCCACTCCAGTATATAGCCCTGGGATTACAACCAAGATGTATGACAGCACTAAAAAGTTGATAAACCCTGCAAAAAATTCTTGTTTTATACTACTGTTTCTTTCGCTAATTTTGAAAAACTTATCAAGTTTATAACTAAGTTGCCTTTGATTTTTTATGCTAACCTGAGCCGTGTTTTGATTATTTTCTATACCATCACTCAAGTTTTCTTTTTGTTTTTCGTTAGCAGATTTTTCTTGAGAACTTAACTGCAAATCATCTTCTTTTTGTTCAATTTTTGCATTTTTGTCATCAAAATTTGCATTTTTTTGCAATTTTTCTGCATTTTCTTCGATTTTTTCTAATTTTTCTTTATTTTCTTCCATTGCTTCTCCATTAGTTATAAAGAGATTATATCATAAAAAAGTAGTTTCTAAAAATATAAAAAAGTCATAACTAAAAGCAATAAAACTTTTATGCTATGACTTAATTTTAACTATCAATTAAAGAGTATCAAGATATTCTTCGTAGGTGCAAAGTTTATCAAATGTTTTTGTTTTATTTATAACAATAATTCTATTTGCAACTGTTTGCATAAGTTCGTGGTCGTGAGAACTAAATAGTATAACACCACTAAAGTTTTGCATACCCTTGTT
>CATZIR010000142.1 GCA_958420145.1 uncultured Eubacteriales bacterium
TGGGCGTAGCAATGGGTGCAATTTGTGGAGCAATTTGCGTAAACCTAAAAAAGTAAATTAGTTTTATATATAATTAAAAAACTGGTGTTTTCATTACTTTTATAAGTACTAAACAGCAGTTTTTTGTTTTATAAGCGACAGGCAAATTATATTATAATTAACAAGTAAATTTTAATGTTTCCCTACACCTTTATTATTTTAATCAGTTTGTGAGTTGGCTATTGAGTGTTTATGACAAAAAAAATAAGGCAAACCTATGCCTTATTTTTTATTACTATTTAGATTTTTTAGAAGTCTTTTTTGTTTTCTTTGCAGGTTCTTCGACCTTTTCTTCTTCAGATTTTACTTCTGCTTCTTCTTTAACTTCTTCTGCTGGTGCTTGAGTTGTTTCTACTACTGGTTCTGCCACAGGTTCGTCTTTAACTTCTTCTTTTTGGTCAACGCCATAGATTGCTCTAAAATCGATTTCCATTGTTGTTTTTCCGTCGAGTGACAAAATAGCAACTCTGCCGTCTGTTGTATCATATATACCAACAACAGTTCCGTAAATTCCAGAATAAGTTTTAACTTTTGAACCAACTTTGATGTCTTGCATCATTTGTTCTTCTTGTTTTTGATATTTTTTTTGTCTATAAAAATTCCAAGCAAACATAGCAAGAAGTAACACTACTAAGATGATAAGCAAGCCCCATTGTGACCAAAAGTTTGTTTTTGTTTCTTCAAGTAACATTGTAAACATAATTTTATCTCCTATTTTTAACTTGATTTAATTTTATCAAAATTTGATTTAATGTGCAACAAAATAAAGTACCAAGTTATATTTTGTTTTTGAAAATAATTGATTTTATGACAATTTTATTCAATATTGTCTTTATTATAGCCTGTTTTAGCATAGAATTCTTTTCTAAAATCTAATAGTCTATCGTTATTGATTGCATCTCTAATTTGTTCCATAAGGTGTGTTAAAAAGCGAATGTTGTGCAAACTTAACATTCTAGCGCCCAAAATTTCATTTGTATGCACTAAATGTCTTAGGTAAGCCTTTGTAAAGTGCTTACAACAATAACAGTCACATTCATCATCTAGTGGTGTGAAATCTTCTTTATATTCTGCGTTTCTAACCACTACTTTACCGTGACTTGTAAAGGCTGTGCCGTTTCTTGCAATACGAGTTGGCAAAACGCAGTCCATCATATCTACGTTACGCAAAACGCCTTCTATTAGGTAGTCTGGGCTACCCACTCCCATAAGATAGTGTGGAACATCATTTGGAAGATTTGGTGCTAAAACATCTAGCATATCACACATTGTTCTAGTGTCTTCACCAACGCTTAGTCCCCCGATAGCCACGCCATGTTTAACATATGGCAAAGTGCGTTTTAGACTTTCTAGTCTAAGGTCTTTATAGAAATTTCCTTGAATTATTGGAAATAGTGCTTGTCTTGGGTTTGTGTGAGCATCATAACATCTTTTTAGCCATCTACTGGTTAGTTCCATTGCCTTTCGTGCGTCTTCGTAGTTAACGCCATATGGTGTGCATTGGTCAAATGCCATTATGATGTCAGCGCCAAGGTCATTTTCAATTTGAATGGCCTTTTCTGGAGAAATAAAGTGCTTTTCTCCCGACAAATGTGACCTAAACTCTACACCCTCTTCACTAATCTTTCTAAAATCATTAAGTGAGAACACTTGGAAGCCACCACTATCAGTCAAAATTGGCTTATGCCAATCCATAAAGTTGTGAAGTCCACCTGCTTTTTTGACAATTTGTTCGCCTGGTCTAAGATACAAGTGATAGGTGTTAGAAAGTATTATTTGTGCCTTTGCGTCTAGCAAGTCTTGTGGTGTTAAACTCTTTACGGTTGCTTGTGTTCCAACTGGCATAAAAATAGGAGTCTCTATGTCTCCATGTGGAGTATGGAAAATTCCTGTTCTTGCTCCACTTTGCTTGCATATATGTTTTGTTTCAAAACTAAAAAATTCGTTGTTCATATTATCCTCTAACACAAGAGATTAACATAAAAATCTTTTTTTTCAAAACAAATTGCAAAAGTTTGATTTTGCAAGATTATAATCTTTGATAAAACCAAACAATGCGTCGCACTCAACTTCACTTTATTTTTTTCAAAATTATATGTGGTTGCTATCTAAATATCAGCAAGTATAAGTGGCGTTTTAGTTTAAAAATACACAACTAAATATTAAAATCAATATTGACAGTTTAGCCTCTAGATGATATACTTTTAACATGGAAAGAAAAAGCGCAAGACATTTTGACAATGATAACAAAATATTGTTGTCATTTAATGATTATTTTGAATATTGTGAAACCATTTACACAGATATTTTGTACATTAAAAAGCACTATTGTGATGAGTTTAACGCTATGTCAAAATTTAGCATATATGAGTATAAAAAATTATTTGAACTTCTTGTTAAAGCGTTCTACAAAACTTGCTATGATGACAAAAAATTTACTAATGAAACATATGTGAATATGTTAAGTCCAGAAGACCAAACTTATTACTACATTCAAGACCAAGTTAGAGTAGTATCAAACAGAAAGGATTTTTATTGTGGCGATTTGATAAACCCTATTTACTACAAAAAAATAGAAAAAATAACAAATAAAATGTTTGAACTTGAAGAGTCTATGTCTAGAACTACCAACAAATTTTGGACTAAAATGCTTGCTAAATCGGTTGACGATATTGGTGACGGCAAAAAATTT
>CATZIR010000143.1 GCA_958420145.1 uncultured Eubacteriales bacterium
CAGATTCTCTCGGTTGGCCTAAAAATCAAAAGGGCTACTTGCAGGCATTAATAGATAGTGCATCGCTACAAAAAACTTTATCTTGTCAAGATAGTGTTGCTCAAAAGTTTTATGAAAACAAAATTTTAGTCAACACGAAAGTGAATAAAAGTTTGGTGGGGCTACAGATGGTTAGAAAATACATTTGCGATGCAAACGGAGTTCGTAAACTTTTTATTTTCAAAAACTGCGTTAATATGATTAGAGAAATTAAATCTTACTCGTGGGGAAGTGATGAGTCACCGGTCAAAAAAGATGATCATGCAATGGACGAACTGAGATACTACATAATGAGCAAAGCACCACCAAAAGACGAAAAACCACACTTATCTCAAACCTTAAAATACAAGCAAAAATTGATTAGTTCACTAAAACGAGAAAGGCAAGGTTTTTATAATAATGGATAAAAAAATTGAAAAAAAGACGAAAAAATCAGCAAAAAACACGAAAAAAACTAAAAAAATTGAGAAAAAGCAAAACTGCGATGACTTGATTGACGCTCTAAAACTAAAAGCATTTGGCTATCAAACCAAAGAAATAATCGAAGAATATGCTCTTGATGACCACGAAAACGAAAGGCTAGTAAAAAAGAAAGTAACGCAAAAAAATGTGCCACCAGACATAACGGCTGTAAAAGTTTTGTTGGAACTAAGAGAGTTAGAAAATCAAACAGATGTATCTAAACTAACAAACGAAGAACTTGATGAAAAGATAGACGAAATTATAAAAAAATTAAAGGAGAATGAAAATGATAATTGAAATTGAAAAATCAAAACACATTTCAAAATGTGACCAAGACCATTGCGAAAATATTGCAATCGCAACCGTTAAATATCGCAACATTTTTAGACATAAATTTTGTTTATGCAAAGATTGTTTAAACAAACTATACAAAAACATAGGCAAGTTTATTACTCCAAAAAGTCCTAAAAACTTGATGATAAAAAGATTAAAGGAAGAAGACTATGAATAAGAAAAAAGAAAAAGTTTTTAATAACCTATACGAAGGCGAGTTTGCCGAACAAATCGTTAGAGAAGTAAAGGAAGATTTTGCAAAAAGACAGCAAGAACGAAAACTTTACGAAAGACAATGGCAACTCAATATGAATTTCCTAAGTGGCAATCAGTATTGCGGAATTAGTCCATTTGGCGAAGTGGAAGACAATCAAAAACAATTTTTTTGGCAAGAAAGAGAAGTCTATAATCACATTGCTCCTATTATGGAAAGTCGTAGATGTAGACTATCTGGCATTAGACCAAAAATGAGTGTCGTGCCAGCAACTAACAGCGAAAATGACCTAAACACTGCAAAAGTAAGCAAAAATATTTTAAATTCCATTTATCATAAACTTAATGTTAGTGAAAAAATCACACAAGCCACAAATTGGAGTGAAATTTGTGGAACAAGTTTTTACAAAATTGTGTGGGACAGTGAAAGTGGTCTTTCGGTTGGCAAAAACAACGAAGGTAAAGTTATCAAAGAAGGTGAAATTAATCTTACAGTTTGCCCACCTTACGAAATTTTTCCAGACAGCAACTCATACGAAAAAATTGATGACTGTATGAGCATTATTCACGCAAAGTGCTACGAAGTGAGAACTATCAAAAAAATTTGGGGAGTAGATGTTGAACCACAAGAACTTGATGTTATGAGTATGAATTCAACAACAAGCGTTGGTGGACTTGGTAATCACTCACAAATAAACAAAATTGCTAGCCAAAAAATTTCTAATAGTGCGTTAGTTTTGGAAAAATACGAAGCGCCAACAGTGGACTACCCAAACGGCAGATTAACCATAATTGCGGGCGACAAACTTTGCTACATTGGCGAACTACCTTTCATTAATCGGGAAGACGGTCAAAGGGGTTTCCCTTTCATCAAGCAAGTGTCAGTCGAAGAACCTAACTGCTTTTGGGGTAGTAGCGTAATTGAAAGGTTGATTCCAATTCAAAGAGCCTACAACGCAGTAAAAAACCGTAAACATGAGTTCTTAAACAGAATGTCTATGGGTATTTTAACAGTGGAAGACGGCAGTGTGGACACTGACAACTTGGAAGAAGAAGGGATGAGCCCAGGTAAAGTTTTGGTGTATAGACAAGGCGCTAACAAGCCAGAAATTATGAATTCTGGATCTATGCCAACAGACCGAAACAATGCTAGCATCTAATATTAGTAGCACAAACTTGTCAGGAGTCGCTCTTGAACTATTAATCGAGCAAGAAAACAACAGACTAAGTTGCTCAGCAGACCAAATAAAATATGCTGTTCAGTCTATTGGTAAGCATATTCTAAGACTCTACAAGCAATTTGCTGGAACAAATAGAATTTGCAAAATAATTGGACAAGACGGCAGTGTAGAAATGTTCTACTTCAAAAACAGCGATATTGGAACAGACGATGTTGTTTTGGAAACTGCAAACGAAATTGGCGACACCTTGGCTCAAAAAAGAAGTATGATTTTTAAACTTCTCGAAGCAGGGCTTTTAGCCGACGAAAGTGGCAAAATCTCCAACCGAGTTAGAAGCAAAACTTTAGAAATGCTAGGCTATGGAATTTGGGAAACACAAAACGATATTGGCGAACTTCATATGCGAAAGGCAGACAAAGAAAACTTGCAAATGCTTGATGGCAACTCGCAAAAAGTCTTGGAAATTGATGACCACAAACTACATATCGACGAGCACATTG
>CATZIR010000144.1 GCA_958420145.1 uncultured Eubacteriales bacterium
GCATATCAAATAGCCAAAGAACTTGATAGTCTAGGCGCTAATGTTAATGCCTTCACAGATTGCGAAGAGACAACTTACTTTACAAAGTCAACTAACGAAAATTTGGAAAACTGCGTAGAAATTCTTGCAGATATGTTCTACAACTCAACATTTGACGCTAAAGAAATGGCAAGAGAAAAGAAAGTAGTTTGCGAAGAGATTGCTATGTATAACGACGATGCGTACTCAAAGAGCGAACTTTTAATCAACTCGCTTGTTTATAACGGCACTGGCTTTGCAAGAGATGTCGCAGGTTCAAAACAAAGTGTTAGAAGGCTCACCAAAGAGAAGATACTAGACTATATGCAAAAGCATTACACACCAGAAAATACTATAATTTCTTTCTGTGGTAACATTACTCAAAAACAAGCCGAAAAACTTATGGAAAAATACTTTTTGTCTCACTATGGTTTAACTCTAAAAGACGAAGTAAGTGTTTCGCTAGTCAAAGAGCCAAAAGAACAAAAAACAAACATTGTTAGCCAAACAATTAAGCAATACAAAGACAACGAGCAAGCCAATATTTGCATAACCTACAAAGCAGTTAGTCAATATAATAGCGACAAGTATGCTTTAAATGTGCTAAACAACGCACTCGGTAGGGGAATGAGCAGTAAACTTTTCCAAAGAATTAGAGAAAAGTTAGGACTTGTTTACAATATCTCAAGTTCGTGCAGTTACAACATCGCTGGTGGAGATTTGACCATTCATTTTGCAACATCAACAAAAAATGCACCACTTGCTCTTTCTGCTACTCGAGAAGAGATAGACGAACTTGCTAAGTCAGGTCTAACCGAAGCTGAATTTTTAGACGCAAAAAACAACTTGATTTCCACACTCAAACTTTCATACGAAAACACAAGTTCTGTTAATGTTAGCGTTTGCAAAAATATTATGAGTTACGGTAGGGTTATCCCAAAAGAAGAAATCATCGAAAAGACTAGCAAAGTATCACTAGACGATGTCAACAAACTATTCAAAACAATCTTCAGTAATAAAAAATATTGCATTTCTTATGTTGGAAAAAACACAAAAATAGATTTGCTAAAAAATTACAGTTCTAAATCTAACTAAAAGCGTTTGCATAGCGAATAAATTGTGATATAATTACTTTGTAATTAAATTAGGAGAATGTCGCCGTGCCAATCGTAACTAACTATGAAAAGAATTTCAAGAACAAAAAATCTTTTAATTCAAAACATCTAGGAATAATTATCTTAATCGTTGCAACAATAGGTTATCTTGGCTTGTTCATCAAGTGGATACCTTTTTTGCACGATTTTTTAGTAGGCACATTTGGACTATTTTCTTATGTGCTATTTTTGCTTATGTATGTTATCGGTGGAGCGTTAGTAAAGGGCGCAAAGTATGTGTATTCACCAAAGTATATAGTGTATTTGTCACTCGCTCTATTTAGCATTATCGCAGTTTTTCACATTGCTTTTGCCAACATTGGAACAATGACCTATGGCGAATATCTTTCTCAAATATTTCAATGCAAAATTCTAAGCGTAGGCGGAATTTTAATGGGTCTCATTGCTTATCCACTTCAAAAACTTTTATACCCTATTGGAGCAATATTTTTGTTTCTTATAGTTCTTGCAGTTTGTATTTGGTTAATATATGACTATCTTACAAGAGTTAGATACATCAAAAAAGCAGACACAGAGATTTTCAATAAAAAAGTTAAAAAGAATTTTAAAATAGAAAAGAACGAACCAGCAACAACAGTCAAGTTTGAACTTAATAATAATCAAGACACAAAAATTGGACTAGATGCCGAGATTGAACAAGAGCAGAAAAAGAGGCAAAAAGCAGTCGAAGAACTAGGACTTAACAAATCTATTAGAGATGAGCGTTTTGTGGGAAGTATTCAATTAAATTCTTTTGCAAACGACTTTCTAAATAGCTCCAATTCTTCACTTAACGAAAACAAAAAATCTTCGCTACTATCTAGCGAACGAAGCAAGGTAGACTATCGTGGCACATTCGGTTACAATGTTATCAACGAGCCAAAAGCCAAAAAAGTTTCTAGTGACTATCAAAAGAACCTAGACTTTTTGGAAACCACTTTGCACGGCTACAAAAAAACAGACAAGTCGCAAGACAATATGGCAGTTATTGACAGCAACGAGCCATCACGCAGTCGTGACATAAATGTTAGTGATTTTCTTGACGCAAACTTCGGCGACTCAAAATCAGCAGAGCAGTCATTCATTAACAAAAAAGAGCAGGAAACAACCCAAAGTCCAGTTTCCAATGACTATTCAAGCAGTTATAACAACATCAACTCAAATATCAATTCCGTAAGCCAAGAACAAGAAAACAAGTCACTTGCAGACTTTACTCCTACAAAACAGGAAAGCGAAGAGATATCAAAGAACTTTAACGAGCCTACAAAAGACTATAATAGTGTAGACATTAACAAAGAAATAGATAAGTCGGTTAACGAAGCCAAAACAGACCAAATAGAAGACATTGACTTAACAAAATTTGAACTACCAAAAACTTTGCAAATTCACAGTGATAACTCTCGAAGAAGTAGAGGACTAAAACACAGTGAAAATCAACAATCTGTGTTTAATATGCAAAGCGACATAAAAAAAGAAGATAGCAAGAAATTCCATGTGTTCCCAAGATATGTATGTCCTACAATCGACCTACTAACAAAAGTT
>CATZIR010000145.1 GCA_958420145.1 uncultured Eubacteriales bacterium
ACAGTGTTGGATATCTTAGGTCTTGAATGAGTGCCTGTTTTAGTCTACACTTGCCTTCAATCACATCGGCTAGGTCATACACGACTCTATTTTCCACATTCATAACAACATCGAGATTGTTTAGTCCAATATCTGTGTCGAGCATAACGACACGGTTACCTAGTTGACTCAATCTCATTCCAAGGTTTGCACAAATAGTAGTTTTGCCTACTCCACCTTTTCCACTTGTTATTACAATCTTTCTAGCCATAACTTGCTCCTAAACTAATTTCAACTCAAATTTTATAGCGATTTTTTATAAAAGTAAAGTCAAATTTTTGTCGAAACTAACCATAATACAAAACACGACAAATCTTGCAATCTATTACTTCAAAAAGCACAAAAAAATTGCATATTTAGACATATTAATGAATAATTATGCAATTTTATTTATATTTAATTATTTTTTTAATCTTCTTTTTCGCCACGACTTCTAAATATTAGTTTTATTGGTGTGCCAGAGAAATCGATTGCTTTTCTAAGGCAGTTTTCCAAGTATCTTTGATATGAAAAGTGAATGATTTTTGCATCATTGCACATAAACACAAATGTTGGTGGCAATGTGCTTGGTTGACTTGCAAAGAAGAATTTTAGGCGTTTGCCGTTTTTAGAAGGTGGTTGAGTCATTCTAACTGCGTCTTGCAAAATTTCGTTAACGATGCTAGTTGAAACTCTACGGCTAGCGTTTTCGTATGCCTTTTGGATTAATGGCATAAGTCTTGCAATTCTTTGACCACTCTTTGCTGATACATAGCAAGAGATGTAGTAGTCCATAAATGCTAAGTCTTCTTTTAGTTTTTGTTCATAAATTTGCGTAGTTGATTGGTCTTTTTCGATGCTGTCCCACTTGTTTACCACAACAACGCTTGGTTTTTGTGCTTCGTGAACAATGCCAGCAATTCTAACATCTTGCTCACTTAGTGGTTCGCTTGCATCAAACACCAAAACAACGACATCTGCTCTTTCGATTGCTTCCATAGAGCGAATAACACTGTAATCTTCTACGCTCATAAATTCGACTGCTCTTTTGCGTCTAATTCCTGCTGTGTCGATTAGTGTATAGTCTTTGCCGTCGTAGTTAAAAGGTGTGTCGATTGCGTCACGAGTTGTGCCTGCAACATTGCTTACGACCACTCTTTCTTCGCCTAGCAAACGATTAACGATACTGCTTTTGCCCACATTTGGTTTGCCCACAAGTGCAATTTTTATTGATGTGTCGTCTTGCTCAGCGTCAAGCGATTCTGGGAATTTTGAACATACTTCGTCAAGTAGTTCTCCAAATCCTAGTCTGTTGCTTGCAGAAACCACAAAAGGTTCGCCTAACGATAGTTCGTAGAACTCGTAACTATTTTCGACTTCGTTGTTATCGAGTTTGTTAACGCATAGAACTATTTTTTTCTTGCTTCGTCTTAGATAATCAGCTATTTCTTTGTCGGCACTAGTTAGTCCTTCTTTTCCGTCTACAACAAAAATGATAACATCAGCAAGTTCTATTGCAACATTTGCTTGCGTAATGATGTTTTTTTGAACTTCGCTTGTGTTTTTTAGGTCTAAGCCACCTGTGTCTACAATATTAAACTTATAGTTGAGCCACTCTGCGCTTGCGTAAATTCTATCACGAGTTACGCCTGGCTCGTCCTTTACAATACTAATTCGTCTTCCTACAATCTTGTTAAATAGTGTGCTTTTGCCCACATTTGGTCTACCAACAAGTGCTACTAATGGTTTTTTCATACTATTATCTTTCCTTAAACTTATATATATTATCATAAAAAAATAGTTTTAGCAATCACTAAAACTACTTTTGTTTTATTTAGACTTAATTAGCATTTTTTGTCGCCACATTTTTTATTTTTAGGACAAAAAAAACACTTGTTTTTAGACTTAAAAAACTTTTTGAATATAAAGAGCGAAACAATAATAGCCACGAAAATTAGCAACGAAATTATGCCACTAACTGTTCCATTAACGGCAAAGCATAGTGCAATTTTGTAGACGGCAAAACTTAGAATATATGCGATTGTAAACTGAATTAGCAAGGCAATTAGTGTCCATTTTTTACCTATTTCTTTTCGCATTACGCCGATTGTGGAAATGCAAGGCAAGTATAGTAGTGAGAACACCAAAAATGAGAATGCTGAGCAAGGGTTTAGATGTAGAGCCGAAGATGACAAAAGCAAACTTTCGCTAATTAGCATATTGGTAGAAATGTCGCCAGCAACATTGTTTATAATTCCCATTGTGCCAACGATAATTTCCTTCGCCACAACGCCACAAATTAGACAAACAACTGCTCCCCATGAGCCAAATCCAAGTGGCGCAAATATTGGTGCTAAAAATTGTCCAATGCTCTTTAGAATGCTGTTTTCGGCATTAAACCTAAAAGTAAAATCGCAGGACTGCAAAATCCAAATGATAACCGAAAAACTAATAATCATTGTGCCTACTCTAAGCACAAACGACTTTATGTTCGACAGTGCAAGTTTTAGTATGCGTTTTAGTTTTGGAAGCCTATATGGTGGCAGTTCCATAATAAAACTTTGCTCTCCACTTTTTAGCACTGTTTTTTCTAAAAAGTAACTAACTAAAACTGCGATAACTACGCTTAGAATATATAGGCAAATTATAATTAGTAGTTGAAATTTGAAAAAGAATGCACCACATATAACCGTAT
>CATZIR010000146.1 GCA_958420145.1 uncultured Eubacteriales bacterium
ATTAGATAGATTCATACTTTTTGCTTCAGCAAACATTCTCTCCATATCAATTCTAGCACACAGAGTTTTAATATTTTCAATATTATTTAGCGTGCTTTTAATAATATTTATTACATCAAGTTTGAATTTATCATTGATAAACCAAAACTTGTTTTCATTAAACTGGCACAAAAAATTGGAATTAACTATTCCACCACTAGCACTTTTTGTTAAAAGTGGCGTGCTTCTAGATAAAAACATCGAATAAATGCTTAGCACAAGTTCCGTTTTAACCAAGTTTGAATAGCCACCACTCACTAAACAAATCTTTGAAATATAGCAATTATTTTGATTGTAAAACATAATAATTGTATCAAAATAGTAGTCTAAAATTTTTTCAAAATTTTCTTGAAAATTATAAATATTGTTAAAAAAATTAATAATTTCTTGAATTTTTTCACATTTTTTTGATAAATTTTCAATTTTTTCATCGCAAAAATATAATTGGTTGATTTTATATTCTGTTAATAAAAAATTAATTTGAGCGCAATTAATTATGAAGTCATATACAAATTCCCTAAAATCGCTGTGTATTTTTTCTCTATTTATCATAACTCCAAGAAGTTGATTTATGCCTTTATACAAACAAAAATTATCAATACTAGTAAACGAATCTAAGACTAAAATATAGTTAATTTTATGATTATAGCAATAAAATTTACAGTTATTAATCTCTTTTTTATCAAAGCAAACTACTGATGCAATATCGCTTGCACAACTGTTAAAGTCATCTTCAAATATGTAGAATAATTGTCTTTGTTTGTGAGAGACTATCTCGTCTATTTGAGACTTATTTGCACCAACAAATAGTATCTTTTGATACTTGTATCTACTCTCTAGTTCATCAAGTAATTTGGTAACATGCTCATCTTCTATATAAAAAAATTCCATACTATTTTTCAAACAAAGTTCTGCCATAATTTTCTCCAGCACAAGTATACCATTTATTAAAACAACTTGAGTAAGAGTAATTTGTCGCAATATGGTAAAATTTAACTAAAAAAATAGTATATTTTATCTCTATAATTTATTTTAATGCTCAAAATAAAAATATGGAAAACCAAACGAACAAAAGTAAAATTATTTTAGAAAAAGTATCAGTTATAATACTATGTTGTTTAACTTTGGCAATGTGTTTACTTTCTATATTTCATGCTATAAAACCTGATTTTGAAAGCAAAAATGCCATTTTGACGAGTAAAAATAGCGAAATAAGTCAAGAATGCGAAGTTGAACACTTTTTCACTCATTGCCTTATTGTCAATCCAAAACTTGCGTTTAATGCCAATAATTTTATGGCAAAAGACTACGATAAAGACTGCCTAACTAGCAGTGAGTTTAAGCAAATAATACAAAATTTTTACGACAAAGGTTATGTTTTAGTAAATGCCAATGATTGTTTTGAAGTTTTGGAAAATGGAACGGCTGTAAAAAAGCAAATTTCTAACCTAAACGGAAAAAAACCATTAATACTTTCTATCGACGATGTGAACTACGACCATCGAAAGATGCACCTAGGAATGGCTGATAAACTCGCCGTAGATTGCAATGGAAAATTATGTTCTATCATTGATGGCAAATATGACTACGATAGAGAATTTGTATCTATAATAAACAACTTTATAGAAAAACACCCAGATTTTAGCCATAACGGAGCGAAAGCAATGTTGTGTTTAACCGGATATGATGGAATACTTGGTTACAGAACACAAACTGGTGACAAAACAGAAATTGAAAATGCAAAAAAAGTAGTTTCAAAACTAAAACAAGACGGCTACTATTTTGGTTGCCACTCATATGGTCACTACCATATGAAAAAAGTATCAAACTCTACATTTGACAGTGAAATAGCAAATTGGAAAAATGAAGTTGAGCCACTCATTGGCAAAACGAATATATATGTCTACCCATACGGTGAAAATTTAATTTTAGAAAACGATAAAATATCGTATAAACACAATTTGCTTCTTGATAGTGGCTTCAAACTATTTTGTGGCGTTGGAGACAAACATTTCTATTCCTATTACCCATTCCACACAACAAAAGCCAATCAAGTGCTATTTATGGACAGAAGACCAATGGACGGTTACTCACTTAGAATGCACCAAAGTGAGTATGAAAAATTCTTCGATTGCAACGCAGTTTACGATAACGAAAATAGAAAAATCCATATATAGTAAAAATGTTTTATAATTGTAAAAAAATGAACACAAATAACAAGAGCCACAATACAAAGACTTACAAAAAGTTTTATAAATAATAATTTTTGCATAAAAAAAGCCAATTATTTTGGCTTTTTTTCGTTTTTAGTTTGAGATTTTTTTCTAGCATTATTTTTTTTCTTCGCTACTGATTGAGTTTTGTTTTGAGATTTAGAGTTATTTATTTCTTGTGCACTAGACACAGGTTCTTCTTTGTTGTCTTGAATAGAGTTAGTTTGTTCTATTTCTTTTTCGAGTTTTTGCTCAATCTTTCGAGTTTTCTTTTGTTTTCTCTTTATCATTGCAAAATGTATTTTTTCGTTAAAGTATCCAGAACTTACTAATCTTTCAGATTTCTTATTACCATAAACTCCATCATAAATGGTTATTGTAATGCCACGAAGAATAATTAGATAGTATGTTAGTGTTCTCCAAATAAGCATTGCCCAAACCGTTGTT
>CATZIR010000147.1 GCA_958420145.1 uncultured Eubacteriales bacterium
TATCAAAGATGATTTGGCAGACGGAATAATGAAAAAAGATGTAATATGTAGAGACACAAGACCACTAAGTATTCCAAGTCAAAAGAAAAAGAGAATAAAGAATAATGGAGAATAAATGAAACAGTTAACAACAAGACAAGTTTCTATAATGATTTTTGTTTGTGCTGTGGCAACGAAAATGCTTGCATTGCCGTCACTTCTTATTAGTGCTACGGGCAACTCTGTGTGGCTTGCAGTTTTAACAATGTTTTTGATAGACGCTTGCTTTTTATTAATAATTTGTACTATTTCCAAGAGATTTCCAGATTTAACTTTTAAACAGTTTTTAGAAAGGGGCTTTGGAAAAGTTCTAACACGCATATTTTTGTTTCTTTTGGGCGTTCTTTTGGCTCTAAAGGTTGCAATGCTCACTCGTGAGTGCTATGAGTTCTACAACGAAACATCATATGTAGACCTTAGTTGGTTTGTATTTTTAGTTCCACTAATTTTGGCGCTAGCATATCTCACAACAAAAAAGATTAGGTCAATAGGTAGGGGTGGAGAAATTTTTATATACTTTATCGTTATTGCGCTAGTTATGACTTTAATGTTTTCGATAGGAAATATCGACCTAACAAGTGTTTTGCCACTGCTACCAAATGGCGTTTCGCTTGTGTTTTCATCGTGCTTTAAGTATTCGTTTTGGTTTGGTGATTTCTTGATTTTATTTCTATGCCTAGGTGATGTAAAGTTAAATAATCGTTCAACTGGCAAATTTCTTTTATCTTACTCAATCGCAATGCTTTCTGTTTTGGCTCTATGCATAACTCACTATTCGCTTTTTGGAGCGATTTCTGGCACATACAAAACCAGTATTGTTGATGTAACTGAATATGTTCCAAGACTTTCCACAACTGGCAGATTTACTTGGGTGGTTGTCTTCTTGTGGCCTATCGCAATGCTTTTTGCAATCTGTGTCTATCAGTTTTTAACATCTATATGTTTTCAAAAATGCTTTAACATTAACGAAAACAGCAAACAGTGGCTAGTGTATGGCGTTATTGCTTTTTCACTTTCATTTTTGATTATGACTGTTTTTTCCGAAAACTTAGTAATCAAACTTGTTACGAACTATGCCCAATATTATGTTTTAGTGGTTCAATATTTGTTCCCATTATCGTTCCCATTTTTGCTAATAAGAAATATCAAAAAGGAGAAACAATATGGTAAGAAAGTTGTTTAAAAATATCCTTTGGATTTTCTTTTTAGTTATGATGATTTTGCTTATTCCATCAAGTTTTTCACTTCACGCACAAACCGAAGATAGAAGCATAGTAATCGCAATGGGAATTGATAAAACAGAAGATAATCAATACGAAGTAAGCATCGAGTTTGTAGTTCCTAGATATACCACAACATATAACCAAAATGCACAGGTTATTAGCGCAGTCGGTGTGAATACAACTGACGCTTTTGTTGGACTTTCGCTCCATGTGGGTAGAATTATAGGATTATCGCATTGTAGTACCGTATTGATTGGCGAAAGTCTTAAAAATGACGACATTATCGAGATTATAGACCAAGTTTTCAGGGGTAAACGAGTAAACTATAATGCACAACTAATTTTTGCCGAAGGAAAGGCAAAAGAGATTTTGCAAAAGGCAATCGAAACCGATGTTGGCTACAACCTAAATATCAACGAAATCGTGCAGTTTAACGACTTGTTCATAAACGCAAAAACACTGCTACTATCAGACTTCTATAAAACCTACTACCAAGGCTATGGAGCATGTTATATGCCAGCACTATCGCTTAGCGAAAAAGACACCGAAGGAATTTCGCCAAATAGTTCGTCGAGCGATTCAGGACAATCTAGTTCACAGGAGCAAGGTGGTTCATCTGGTCAAGGCGAAAGTGATAGTAATCAAGGTTCAAAAAACAATACTCAAAAATATTTTTCAAACGACGGAAAAACTGCCATTTTTAGTAAAGGCAGATTTGTTACACTGTTGTCTCCAGACGATGTTATAGGCTTTGGACTAATGACTAACGAAAGCACAAGGGGTGCGATAGTTCTTGATGGCGTGACAAACAAATATTTTACCGACGCACAAGTGACATTGAGTATTAGAAATCGAACAGCAACAAGTGTAGTAAAATTCTCTAAAACTGGCAAGCCACAGGTGTATTACACTTTCAACTATACTGTTAGAATAGAACAGGTTAGAAACGGTATATTTAACCCCAACATTGTGATCGACACAAGAGACTTTTTCACTCCAGAACTCAAAGCCAAGTTTAGCGATAAAATCAAAGGCGAATCTGCCAAGGCAATTCAAAAAGCAAAAGACCTAAAACTAGACCTTTTCGACCTATACGAAACCTTTGATAAATACCAGCACAGCGAGTGGCAAGAATACTTGAAAAATATAGAAAATAGAGAAGAGTATATAAACGATGTCGAGTTCTTTATGCAAGTAAATGTCTTTGATGCAAACTAAAATAAAAAAACACTGAATACAGTTTATTTAGTGTTTTTTTAATGCTAATTTTTTCTTGACTAATCTCTGCAAGCATAATCATATCGTGATAGCCATCGGCAAGTTTAACATTGTCTTTCAAAACTCCTTCTTGTGTTAAACCGCATTTACACAACTAATGAGTGTTGGAGAGTGTATAAAAAAAGTTGCAAGAATCTTCTTAC
>CATZIR010000148.1 GCA_958420145.1 uncultured Eubacteriales bacterium
GTAAATGTTAACAGCATTCTCTGTGATTGTTGTGTCTTGTGAATCATGGCCAGCAGAACTAAACTTTGAGTAGTCAATAGTTGCTGCCGAAACGCTAACAGGGTAGCCACTAAGCGTGTCAGATTGCATATTGCCTAAGTATTTAGTAAAGCCATTGCTTATTGCTAACACTAGTGCGATTCCAATAATGCCAATGCTTCCTGCAAAGGCAGTTAGAAAAGAGCGACCTTTCTTTGTGAGTAGGTTTTTGAATGATAGCCCCAAAGCGTTACCGAAACTCATACTCGACTTTCTTTCTTTTTTGTTTGTGTCTTTTTTCTTTGCTAGTTTTTGCTCGTCTCTAAGTAGTTCTTCATCTTGGTATGGCTTGGTATCACCAATTTTTTGACCATCTAGCATACTGATAATTCTTGTAGAATATTGCTTTGCTAATTCTTGGTTGTGAGTGACCATTATTATGAGTTTTTTCTTGCTTATAGATTTTAGTATTTTCATAATCTGCACGCTGGTTTTGGTATCTAGTGCGCCAGTAGGCTCATCGGCAAGAATAATTTCTGGGTCGTTGGCGAGCGCTCTAGCAATGGCAACTCTTTGCATTTGTCCACCAGAAAGTTGGTTTGGCATTTTGTTAATTTGGTCTTTTAGTCCCACTTGAGTTAAGACTTCGATGGCTCTATCTTTGCGTTCTTTGGCTTTTGTGTTGTTTAGAGATAGTGCCATTTCAACATTTTTCAAAACGGACAAGTGTGGAATTAGATTGTAACTTTGAAAAACAAAACCAATCTTGTGGTTTCTGTATGTATCCCAGTCGTGGTCCTTAAAGTTTTTAGTGCTTTTGTCGTCGATTATTAGGTCGCCGTCGGTGTAGTGGTCAAGACCACCAATAATGTTTAGTGTGGTGGTTTTGCCACAACCACTAGGACCTAAGATGCTAACAAACTCACTTTTTCTAAAGTTTATGTCGATGCCTTTTAATGCACTAACTTGAGTGCCACCAGCATCATAAATTTTTGTTATATTTTTTAGACTTAGCATATCTTCTCCTTTGATGAAATTATATTATCTTCCATTTTTATGAATGTCAAATCAAAAAATGTTTCAAATTTAAAATTTTTCTATCAAAACTTAATTTGTCATTTTTAATATATGTATAATTAATGTATCTATATAGAAATATTATAATAAAGAAAACAATAAAACAACATTCGACAAAGGTCGATTTTATTTGGCAAAAAAAATTTTTAAAAAAAGTTTAAAAAAATTTAAAAAAACTGTTGACAAGCAAATTTTGTTGTGCTATTATAGACAAGTCACGAATGAAAAGAGCGTGGCAAGCACATTGACAACTGCATAAATTATAGATAGAACGATATCGAATATCAAATATTATTATAAATCGTGTAAATATTGTATCATTCATAAAATTAACGTAAAGGGCATGCAAATGTCCGTTAATTGCGAAAACAATTTACGCTGAGTTAATTAATTAGCAAATGCTAAGAAAATCGACGTATACGATCAAGCTATAAAGAGCGTATGGTGGATGCCTTGGCACTAGGCGCCGATGAAAGACGTGATAAGCTGCGATAAGCTACGGGGAGTTGCAAATGAACTGTGATCCGTAGATTTCTGAATGGGGAAACCCACCGACACTAATCTGTCGGTGTCTGACACACGAATACATAGTGTGCAGAAGGGAACTCAGGGAAGTGAAACATCTAAGTACCTGAAGGAAGAGAAAGTAAAACAACGATTTCCTAAGTAGCGGCGAGCGAAAGGGAAAGAGCCCAAACCTTAAGTAGTAATACTTATGGGGTTAGGACTAACAATAAAGTGAATCAACAAACATAGTCGAAGATTTCTGGAAAGTTAAGCGAAACAGGGTAACAGCCCCGTAGACGAAATGTTTGTGATCGCGAGTTAGTATCCAGAGTAACACAGGACACGTGGAATCCGGTGTGAAGATAGGAGGACCATCTCCTAAGGCTAAATACGACCTAGTGACCGATAGCGTATAGTACCGTGAGGGAAAGTTGAAAAGAACCCCGGGAGGGGAGTGAAATAGAACCTGAAACCATATGCTTACAAGCTGAGAGAGCACTACGGTAGCAATACCAGTGTGATCTCGTACTTTTTGTAGAACGGGCCGGCGAGTTATGGCGCGTAGCGAGGTTAAGTGATTATGTCACGGAGCCGAAGCGAAAGCGAGTCTTAATTGGGCAATTTTAGTTGCGCGTCATAGACCCGAAACCTGGCGATCTATCCATGAGCAGGTTGAAACAAAGGTAACACTTTGTGGAGGACCGAACACACGCCTGTTGAAATAGTCGGTGATGACTTGTGGATAGGGGAGAAATTCCAATCGAGCTGGGATATAGCTGGTTCTCCTCGAAATAGCTTTAGGGCTAGCCTCTGATAAAAGTTTCATGGGGGTAGAGCACTGAATGGACTAGGGGGCTTCACCGCCTACCGAACCCTATCAAACTGCGAATACCATAGAAATGTTTTCAGGGAGTCAGACAGTGGTAGATAAGTATCATTGTCAAAAGGGAAACAGCCCAGATCTACAACTAAGGTCCCAAAGTATAAGTTAAGTGGTAAAGGATGTTTTGTTACTTAGACAACCAGGATGTTGGCTTAGAAGCAGCCACTCATTCAAAGAGTGCGTAATAG
>CATZIR010000149.1 GCA_958420145.1 uncultured Eubacteriales bacterium
TTGGTTGGAATGGAAGATAGAATTTATGACAAAGTAAGAACCTACTCTCTCGGTATGAAACAAAGAGTTGGTATTGCGCAAGCACTTTTGCATAACCCAAAACTATTAATTTTGGACGAACCCACAAATGGTCTTGACCCAAACGGTATAAAAGATATGCGTGAATTCTTAAAAAGACTTGCATCAAGAGAAAAAATATCTATTTTGATATCTAGTCATATTTTGGCAGAAATGGAACAACTATGCGACACCATTGGAATTATTGATGGTGGTAAAATTGTAGAAGTTAAAACCGTTGAGCAATTAAAGAAAGGTGCCGACATGGCACAAAAACTTTGCATTAAAGTCGACTACCCTAACTTTGCCGGCAAACTTGTAATGATTAAGTATAAAGTTCCTGTTTATCTTGCTGGTAACACAATCATTTTTGAAATGAATGAAAAATATGTTCCAGAAGTTACAACAATGCTAATAAAAGAAGGCGTTTCTATTTTTGGCATAAGCACCATAACTAAGTCGCTAGAAGAAGTATTTACAGAAATAATTAACAAGAAAAAATCAAAGGGTAAAATTCAATAGGAGAAAAAATATGTTTAGAATTTGCAGAGCAGAATTTAAAAAGTTGTTTTTAAAACCAAGCATTTTTGTTTTAGCAGGAATACTAATTTTTGTTTTGGCTAGTTGCTCGTTTTTGTATAAACCAAACGATAGACCTAGTTCTTACGTTTCCCTACTCGGCGAAACAACCGTTAGTGGTTATTATAACAAAATAGATAAAACTGATAGTATTTTAACAGACAGTTTTGTTAATTATGAAACTAAAATAAAAAATGCCAAGAACTATATTGGCTATTATGAAACTGAATTTGATGCTAAGGCTGAACTTCAAAAACTTCTTGATGAAAATTTTATGAATGCTTATAGAAACTACGGCATTGCATATACAAACTACTTAAACAACGACATAGAATCAAACAGAAATACTCTAATTAATGCTCGCGAAGCGTTCTATAATGTTATTTTCAATTCAGAATCATCTATAAAAACAAAATATGAGATATACAGAAATGTGGCTAACGACAATCAAAAAATGCACTTTTTAACCACAAAAGCGCTAGATAATAACATTGATAACCTTTTCAAAGGTTGTGCAAACATATTCAAAAATGCAGAAACAAAAAATGGCGACGATGAACTAGCAATCTATAAAGAAATAAAAAATAACATAGACAACATAAATTTTAAAACTAAACTTGGAAACTATTTTGATGAATTGATTGCATTTATTCCAAGTGCCGAATACGTTAATTCTCTAAAAGATTATATAACAGAAACAGAAAAACGTCTTGGATTAGTTTTAGGTGAAGCAAATGTCTACTCTCATAGCACTACAGAAGGACTATACAAAGAAATTGCCGACTTTGTAAACGATGCTAAAAAAAGTGCAGCAGAAAATAATGACAAAGCCAATTTGACTAAACTACAAAAAATGGTTACTCAATACAAACAAAGTTGTGAAAACTTACTAAACTTGGTAACAAATGGAATTAAACTTGATGGACTAAAAAAATATGAGAATATGGAACTTACCAAGTTCACTGGTTTAGATAACTTTAATTACTACGAACAAAAGGAAGAACAAACAAAACTTTTATATCTTTTCAAAACCAACACTTTTGAATTTGAGTACGCCACTCCATTTAGCATGGACCAACCTTCAAACTATAACGTAAACGCATTCGACTTCTCTTATTTTGCTTTAAGACTATGTATGTTCATTATTGTTATTTATGTAATAACAGTTGCAGCATCAACAATCACTGGTGAGCAATCAACTGGTACATTAAAAATGCTCGCAATAAGACCATATAAGCGTTCTAAACTACTTGGCGGAAAATTACTCTCTACTTTGCTTATAGGTACTTTATTAATCTTCGTAAGTGCCATAGCAACCCTTGCCATTGGCGGAATTAGTTATGGCTTTGCTAGTAATCCAGTGTTAGTAATATTTAACGCATCTAGTGCTGCTTCAATGTCACCAGTATTACTTTACTTTATTTATCTACTAACTCTAATCGTAGAAATGACATTCTTTGTGCTACTTGCTCTTGCAATTCCTATTCTATTCAAATCACAAATTGCATCTGTAGCAATATCAATTTTGGTATACTTTGGAACAATCGTTTTGAATATGCTTCTTGGAACTGCTGGCTGGCTAAAAATACTTCCATTCACAAATATAAATCTATACAAATATTTAGGAAGTTCATTCCTAAGTCACGATACAAACTTCCTTAGAGCAATGTTCTCTTCTCCTGTCGCAGTTGGTTCAAGTTTCTGGCTAAGTTTCATCTACACAGCAGTAATTATGATTGGTCTAACCGTAACAGTTTTTGAAGTATTCAAACATAGAGATATTAGATAGAAAGAAGCAACTACTTATAGTTGCTTTTTTTCTATTTTACGAAACAAAATTAATGTACTATCTCAAAATGTAAAAAATTTCATTTATATTTTGTATTAGTTTTTTTATGCCCATAATTATTTCGGTTGCAAACTAAATTGAAAATGTTATACTGCCCATAAAAAAACCCGAAAACTCGGGCTTTTTTATGGCAGGCGAAGTAGGACTCGAACCCACGACCA
>CATZIR010000150.1 GCA_958420145.1 uncultured Eubacteriales bacterium
TGATGGAAATGGATACAATTTCATCTGCATTTAGAAAAAAAGTGGGAACAGTTCAAGCAGTAGCCGAGCAACGCTTGGAACCACAAAATGAACAAAACATAGATAAAGTATTAGGCGTCGATGCAACAGGCTATATTAATAGTTTTGAAGTTCTAAACGGAGAAGCCAACTGGACAGCAAATGTGGTTTTTAATGCCACATATCTATCCGAGACAGGCGAAATCTGTTCTATGAGTGAAACTACTAATGTTACTGGAAAGTTCGACGACAACACTCTATCTAGCCTTATGGAGCCACTTTATAAGTTGGAAGTTGTTGATGTTTCTATCGAAAACGCAAATAGTAGTGATGTTAGAGTTCAAGCAACTGTAGAAGTTAGCCTTGATGTCATCGACAATGCAAGCCTAGAAACATTAGACAGTAAAGACGAAAATGTCATCGTCAAAAACGAAAGTGCTAATGTTTTAACCAAATGCGATAGTGGCAAGGCAACAATAAACATTCAAGACGACTTTGATTTGAAGCAAAATATCGAACAAGTTGTGTTTAAGTGTGCGTCTGTGTGCGTAAAAGATGTCACAGCAGGAACAGGCTATTTTACAGTCGAAGGCGATGTTTTCGTAAAGGCTTGTATGTTGCTAACTAATGGCGAAGACAAGACCTATAAGACAATTAGCGAAGTAATAAACTTTAAAGAAGAAGTAGACGCAGAAAATGTAACCAAGGACAGTATGCTCGAAATTGCTCCTTGTGTTAAGTTTGACGAAGTTGCATTCACGATTAGTGGAAACGGCGAAGTTAACAATATGTTAAACGTTTCTGTTCCAGTTATCATTCGCTATGTTGCACTGAAAATGACTGACTATCAAATGCCTTGCGATGCATATTCTTTAACACATAAACTAAACTTAGTAACCGACACTTTCTTTACAAGCAATGTTAACAAACAACTACTAAAACATCACTTAGAAGGCAACATCGAAATCGACGAGATGATGCCAAGAATTAACAAAATCATTATGGTTAATGGTGGAAATGTTAACCTAACAACAATCAAAGGTGAAGACGGTAAATTGCTCCTTCAAGGTGTGTTCACAGCAAATGTTGTATACCTAGCAGACGACGATGACGAAACAAAAAATAGCGTTCAAGTGGAAGTTCCATTCTCACTAGAACTTGATATGGACAATATCAAGATAGACGACGATATTTTCGTTATCGCAAGTGTTGGCGAAGTTACTTGCAAGGCTAAAAAAGGCAAGGAGATAGACATAGACGCAGACCTAAGTTTTGCAGTAGAGAACTACTCTAAAACTGCTCAAACTTTCGTTAAAGAAGTAGTTTTAACCGAAGAAATTGCTCATAGTCCATACCCACTTGCAATCTACTTAGCACCAGCAGGTTCAACACTATGGGACATTTCAAAGAAATTGAACGTGCAAGAAGATGTGGTAATCAGTCAAAATCCAAACTTGGTTTTCCCACTCGACAAGCCAGAAAGCATTGTATATTTTAATCAAAGATAATATTTTACACTATCATAACTTTCTATTAGCAGAAAGAATATGATAGTGTTTTTTTATGTTTTTTAATGTTTTGAAAATAATTTTGAAGTGAAGTGTAAGTGTATATTTTTTGTGATTTTTATATAAAAAACATTTATACTTTTTATTTTTATAGTTTTTTTAGTGCTTTTATTAAATATTATTTATAGTCTTTTTAAGTGTTTTGTAAAAATAATCTATTTATAGTTTAATTTGATATCTATATAGTAATCATTAAAACCCTTACCTTGCACCAAAACATTATTTGTTAAAGTTGTTGGCAAAACGTCGCAACTATTTCATAAACTATTCTTAAGTTGTAAATGCTTAGATTTTGGTTATTGGTTTCATTTTCAAGTATTCTATCGCATTTTTCGTTAAATAAATAAGAATTTATTTTACGATTTGCTTTCATATAAAAAGTTAAAAACGGAGAGAAAATTCAAATTTCTCTCTTTTTTTCATAGTTTTTAATGCTTTTGGGGCTTATTTTCAATTTTTTCTGTTAAAAATTTTGGTCGTGAGGTTAATATGAAAGCATTAAAGTTTATTTTACCTGTCGTTTTAGTAATGGTTGTATTATTTGGAGTTTGCTCAAATTTTATGCAAGGTAGTGAAACTGTGGACCTATCAAATCTGCTTAGAATACATATCAGGGCTAATTCTAACGAAGTTGTAGACCAAAATGTAAAATACAAAATAAAAGATAGTTTTGTAGAATTTTTGACGCCCCTTTTAGCCGATTGTGACACTAAGCAAAAAGCGATAGACCTAATAAACAAAAATAATCAAAAACTTAAACAAATAGCAGATAGTATTTTAAAAGAAAATAATTTTAATTACACCAGTAACATTAAAATAACCAAAGAACAATTTCCAACGAGAGTGTATGGAGAGTATACAGTGCCTAGTGGAATATATGATGCCATTATCGTAGAACTAGGAACTGGAACAGGTAACAACTGGTGGTGCGTAATTTACCCACCTTTATGTTTTACTAATTTTTCAACTAATTCACAAAACATTGTATACAAGAG
>CATZIR010000151.1 GCA_958420145.1 uncultured Eubacteriales bacterium
GGCGTGAATACTAATTCAGTTGCAAAGGCAAAATTTGAAAATTCAAACGATGTTATTAGTAAGACGGCTTATATAACTCGACTAATTTATTCCTTTGATGAGACTTACTACAACAATATTTCTATAGAAACTGAAACCACGACAAACAACTATAAATCTCGAATTACATTTTATATTGGAGACTACCAAATTTCGTCAAAAGATTCACCTTGCTACGGAGAAAGTTATTTGCCTAGTCAAGTAAGTTCCTTTTTAGACGAAGAAGTTAACTTGGTTATCTACGACGGCGAAAAACCAAATTGCTACGAACTATATCTAGACAAAGAATTGACACAACCATTTTCTTCATCTATGCAACTTTTAGACGAAAACTACTCGTTATACATCAAACTAATGGTGCCTCAAAATAAGGCCATTGTGCTATCTGTAGAAGAGTATGCTAGCAATCAGTTTGTTTATTACGTGTATGTGTTAGATATGGGTGAAGAATTTAATTTTGGCAGAATAGTATTTAAAACTGTTACTTCGATAGACGGAAATACTAATGTTGATGGTCTAACATCTTTGCTCTGCGAGGAGAGTAAAATTTATGTTGTAAAATGCTCATGAAAAAAAGAGAATATTGACTAAAATTTAGTTAATTTATTTTTAAAAGTCACAAAAAAACTGCACAAGAAGTGCAGTTTTTTTGTTAATTTTAATAAATTCTAAGAACAGTTAAGTGAGCGCTAGGTCCACCAACATTGTCTAGTTCGGTTGCTGCCGTTATTGTTGGAACTAAAGTTATAACATCGTTTTCACTAAGGTTTAACATATAAGTTCCCGAAATGCCGTCAGTTTGTGAAAGTGCTAGTTTTGTTCCGTTATTTATTGTGCCGTTAACTGCAATACCAACGTTATCTTCGTCAGTTGCATTAGTAGCAGAATTAAGATTGAATGATACTAGATATTCGCCAGTTGCTGGAACGGTTATTGAGTTATTGGCTATGGTCATGTTGTTGTTTGTTAAAACTGTTGGCAAGGTTAGTGCTGTGTTGTTAGTTAGTGCTTGCTCAGCAGTGTTATAAATTGTTGCGTTTTGGTTTAGTGGAGAGCCAGTAGGTCCGGTTGGGCCCGTAGGTCCTGTTGCACCGGTTGGGCCCGTAGGACCAGTAGGACCAGTAGGTCCAGTTGCTCCAGTAGGTCCTGTAGGACCCGTGTAGCCACGAATTGTTATGATTTGGTCTGTGTCGTTATCACAACCACATCCACACCTGTTACATCTATTCCAAAAAAACATATTTTCCTCCTTTGAATTTACTTCATAAACATAATATAAAATTTGAACAAAAAATGTTAAAATGCACATATTAATAAAAAGCAGATATAAAATCAAAAAAATTATCGAAAAAGGCAAAAAAAATTAAATTAGGTATTGACAAAGAAGCAAAAAAAGTCTATTATATAGATGTCAAAGAATTTTTGATGCTTAAAATAAAGTTATATATTTTTGGAGGAATTTTATGAAAGAAGTATTTAGTGCTGTATTGAATGTTTTAGCAATTATCGGTCTTATTGCTGTTGCAGCATTTATTATTGTTTTCTTGACAGACTTGCTAATTTCTATCATCGATGGAAAAAATGGTATTTTCTTCAAGAGAAGCAAAAAAGAAAAGGGAGATGTTAAGGAACTTGAAATGGGTGATGAACTCGCTCCTAAACAAATCGCTCAAGAAGTTAAGGAAGAACCAGAAGAACTAAAAGGCGATGTTAATATGGAACTCGCTGAAAGTGAAAGACTTGCTCTTCTTGACCAAAAAAATGCTGCCAATGCAGAACATGAAGAACTAAAAGATAGAGTTTCTGCTTTGGAAGAAAAAGTTAACGAAAAAGAAGAAGATGAAGACGACGAAAAAGAACTAACAGACGAAGAACTTGATAGAATGTATGCTCAACTTATCGCTGACATCAACAAAGAAGAAGATGAAAAAGAAGAAGATGAAGATGAGTTCAATCTAAACGAAGACTTTGAAGAAGACAAAGAAGAACCAGAAGAAGTTAAAGAACCAGAAGCAGAAGAAACTCCTGCTGAAGAAGTTAAAGAAGAAGTAGTAGAAGAACCTGCTAAGGAAGAAGAAGCACCAGTTGAACCAGAAGAAGACAAGGTTTCTACTTTGGAACAACAAATCGAAGAACTAAAGAAGATGCTCGAAACACAATCTCAAGAAAAAGACGACCTATCTAAACAACTTGAACAAGAACAACAAGAAAAAGAAAATCTTGCAAAAGAACTTGAAAACAGACCAGAAGTGGTTGCAGTTGAAAGTGTTGACGGAATCTCTATGGATGAACTTCTAAAACAAAAAGCAGAACTAGAAGAAAGACTAAAGAACGCTAACAAAGAATTAAAAGCCAACAAAAAAGAATATATTCCACTTGCTAGAATTAAAAAGACTCTAGAAGGTGATGAAGCAAAACTTCGTAGAAGAGAAGCAATCGTTGCTAAAAAGAAAATTATGCTATTTGGTGTTACAAACTATGTTGTAGACCCAGAGAAGGAAA
>CATZIR010000152.1 GCA_958420145.1 uncultured Eubacteriales bacterium
TATACCATTTTGATATGTATCGTATCGAAGACGAGAGCGAAGCCTTGGAACTTGGACTAGACGAGTTTTTTAATTCTAATGGTGTTTGTATGATTGAATGGGCAGAAAATATTAGAAATATGATACTTAAAAATCACATCACAATAAATATTACAAAATTGGGCGAAAATTCAAGAGAGTTTGAGTTTTTGGGAATGGGTGAGTAAAATGAAAGCATTATGTATTAATTCAAGCAGTAGTATTGCAGAAGTTTGCGTGATTAATGGCGAGCAAATTTCGAGCGAATTTGTGCAAAGTCCACATAGCGAAAAACTTATGGTTGCAGTTGATAAATTGCTAACAAATAGTGGTCTAGAAGTTCAAAACCTAGACACATTTTGCGTTGTAGTAGGTCCTGGCTCTTTCACAGGAGTTAGAATTGCAGTTGCAACAATAAAGGGTATGGCAGTTGTCAACAAAAATGCTAAAATTGTTAGCCTAACCAACTTTGACTTGATTGCAAAAAATGTTAAAGATAGTCACGACTATTTGACAGTTTTAGATAGTGGCAACGAAGATGGATATGTCGCATTATTTTCTAATGGCGTATGCAAAAAAATGTTCCCAATGAACGACGCCGAAATCGAAAAGTATGCAACAGAAAATAACCTAAAAATTTACGCTAACATTGTGGAAAAAGAGAAACTAAACAATCCAAATTTTGAGTATGTAGTAGTGGAGTCTAATTCACTTTGTTCGCTATGCATGGAGAAAGTAAACTTAGGCGAAGTTGTAAACCTAAACGACTTAGCACCACTTTATATCAAAAAAAGTCAAGCCGAAAGAGCAAGAGCCGAAAAGATATTGCAAAATATGCAAATCGAAAAAGCATCTTGTTTAGACGACATTTTGATAATCGAAAACGCTTGTTTCCCACAAACTCATTGGTCAAAAGAAGTTTTGCAAGAAGAATTATCATCTAGCTACAAATTTTACTATGTTGCGAAATACGACGGCTTAAACATTGCTTACATTGGCTACGAAAAAATTGGCGACGCTATGAATATTCAAAAGGTTGCTACACTGGAAGATTATCGAAATTGTGGAGTAGCAAGCAAACTTGTATCGTTTGTTTTAGACAAATTTATGGCTGACGATGTGGACAAAATACTACTAGAAGTTAATGTGAACAACAAGCCAGCGATAAAACTATACGAAAAAATGGGTTTTAGCACAATTAGCAAACGAGATAACTACTACAAAAATGGCGATGCTTGTTTTATTATGATTAAAAACAAAAAATAGTTATTTAGCATATAAAAAATAAAGATAAAATGAAAACAAAATTAAACGGAATAGAAATCAATTTTAGGTATCACTTTAACGACAACAAAGACAAAGTTGTTTTGCTTTTGCACGGCTGGGGTGGTAGCCTAAATAGTTTTAGAGGACTTGAAAACTTTTTAACTCAAAATGGCTATTCGGTTATCAATTTAGATTTCCCAGGCTTTGGAAATAGCGATTTGCCAAACGACGACTTTACGCTAGAAGATTACAAAAAAATTGTAGTTGAAATGCTTGAATATCTGCATCTTGAAAAAGTGGACATTGTGGCACATTCGTTTGGGGGAAGGGTGGCACTATTGCTTGCTAGTTCCACAAATTATGTTAACAAACTTGTTCTTGTTGATAGTGCTGGAATAAAACCAAAATTTAGCCTAAGCAGGTTTTTTAAGCAAAAAAGATATAAATTCATAAAATTTTTAGCAAAAAAAGGTATCATAAAGCGTGATTTATCAAAATATGGTAGCGAAGACTATCGTGCGCTTCCAGACCAAATGAAACCAGTTTTTGTTAGAGTTGTGAACCAAGATTTGACCGAGTGCCTAGGCAAAATTAAATGCCCAACTTTGATTATTTGGGGTGAAAAAGACACATCAACACCACTTTATATGGCAAAAAAAATGAACAAAAAGATTGCAGATAGTGGGCTTGTTGTATTCAAAAACGCAGGACATTTTAGTTATTTAGACTATCACGATGACTTTTTAATTATAGTAGATAATTTCTTAAAATAAAAAATAGGGAGTATATATGGATTTTTTTGATTTGAACAACCCGAATTTATACATTGCAATAGTGCTAACGCTAGTTAACGCAATTTTTATGTGCTTTGCTTCGTATAAATTTTTTCAAGTATTGCAACTTGGGGGCTACTCAAACAGAGCCTATGGCCACTGGCTGAGAGATACAAAAGCCAAGTGGATTTCAAGAACATTAATGCTGTTTTTTATGACTTGTGTTTGTATTGTGGTGTGCAATGTTCTATTTGGTTCGTTTAGCGACCAAAAACTATATGGCTACATCGGTTTGGTGTTCTATTTTGTGTTCCTAATATTCTTTATTGTTAGTATGTATAAAGTGCCACAAAAAACGCCATTAAAACTCACAAAAAGAATGTGGCGACTAATTGTTCTATACTTCTTTCTAATGCTCATTTTAAGTTTTGGGCTATTATATGTTGCGCTAGATTTTACCTATGTGTTTAGATA
>CATZIR010000153.1 GCA_958420145.1 uncultured Eubacteriales bacterium
TATCATCAACTAAACAACATAAACTAGTTGAATCAGCAGATTCTCCTTGGTTATACACAAGCGGAATGGATGGTGATTCTCTAGTTCAAGACAGTAATAATGATATATACTTTGCTGCAGATGACGATATTGTTGCGAAAGTATACTTGCAATCTTGGGGTGACAGAAGAGTAAACTTTACATCGCTTGCCGATGCAATCACATACGCAAACAGTTTAACTTCTTCTGCAGGCGATATGGCTGTTATCGATTTGCAAAAAGATATAACAATTAGTAGTCAAATCGCAGGACTTGCCACACAAAATAAATACATTATGTTAACATCTTCTAAGGATGTTACAGTCACGATTTCTACTTCTCAGCCTTTTGCAGAATTTCAAGGAAATTTGTTTGTAAACTCTATTAATGGTAGTATTACTTTCACAAGTAGTTTATCTTCTATAATTTTATTTAGAATGAGTAATGCCAATTCAAGTTTGTATATCGGTTCTAACATAATATTTGACGGAATAAACGGAACATGTATTCTGTTATTTGCAGGCAAAGGCTACATTCAAGGCGCAACATTTAAAAATTGTGATGGACCTATATTATATCTAGCTCCAAACACTGGAAATTCTAGTGCAGAGGTAGGTGATATTGTTGTAACTAATAGCACATATGATACTTATGGCTTAATTACAGTAGGTAGTGGTTGCTCGTTGACAATGAACAATGGTGAATTTAGTGGAAATACAGCACCAAATGGTATAGTAAATATTGGCTCGGGTGCAACTGCTACAATCAATGGTGCTATTATGTCTGGAAACACTTGCACAAGTGGTGCAATTGTTAACGCCGGAACATTAACAATAGGTAGTGGAACATTTAGTGGAAATACTATTGACATTGCTCATAGAGGCACGGCGCTTAACATAGACGGCGACTTTGAAGCAAAAATTACAGTTGCAAGTGGAAAAGATATCAATGTTTCATCTAAACTATCTTCTGGAAATTACACAATCACTCCAGCAGACTACACGGCTTATCCTTTTGATACAACTGCAATCGTGAACTTTACATACGACGGTGTCACTGCAGAAGAAGTTGCAACTCAAAAGGCATACTTTGTTAGTGCAGACACAAACTACTCATTCGTTCAAGGTGAAACAAACACAACAAAATTATATCTAGAAAAAGATATCACAATAACATTTAATGTTAACGATTCAGTAGCAGGAAAAGTTAGTCCTACAACTCTAACTGTTCCATATAACTCTACTGTATCTATAAGTAATAATATATTAACTATAAATAATCAAACAGTTACTGCAACTGCAACAACAAGCACAGATTCCGTAAAATATGCATTTGCAAGTTGGTCGGTAGCAAATGGAACAAAGATTACAAGTAGCACAACAATCACTGCTAACTTTACAACTCAATACAAAGTTACAGCAAGTGTAAACACTGGTGACACAACTGCAAAAATTGCAGGTGACAACGGCTGGACGGCAAGTGGAACTTCTGCATACAAATGGGTAAATAAAGGTGCAACTATTGGCACACTTCCAACAGGATCGAGAACTGGCTACACACTTGCAGGGTTCTACACTGGTGCAACAACTGGTTCGCAAGTTTCAACAAGCACAGTAGTATCTGCTGAAATGACAATCTATGCTTATTGGACAGCAAATTCTGTAAAAGTTACCTACGACACAAATGGTGGCTTATTCAACTATGCAGGTTACACAAAATTCGAGAAGTCAGAACGCCCTGACTACAATAATGGACTAACATGCACATATGATGAATTGAGTAATGTCCTTACAATAAATGGAACTTCCAAGGAAAAATCACAAAGTTTCATACTTGGTCTGCTAGATTTAGGACAAATAGGACTAATTAAAGTTGGTGATATCTATGATGTTAAACTGGAGATAATTAGTGGAACATATTCATCTACATCATTGAGTCCTAAGTTCATTGTTGATATAGCAGATTTAACAAATGGAAAAGTTGAAGTTAATTGGAATTCAAGAAATAAAGCCGAACTAAGTAGTCAAAAGTTATATTCTTCAATAACTGTAACAAGTAGTCACGATGGCAAGGCAAGAGGTTTCTACTATCAACTATACTGGTATGATAAAGATCATACAACTGACACAATAACATTTGATAATCTAAAAGTAAGAGTTACGCTTACAAAAACAGGTAGTGCAAGCCAAGAAATTTACATGGATTATGGAAGCAAATACTATACTACAATGACAACTCCAGTTAAAGATGGCTATACATTTGCTGGTTGGTATTCAGACAGTGGACTAACAAAGAGAGTAAATAGAACTGACACAATGAACTCTACATCTCCTGTTACTCTATATGCAAAATGGACAACAAACACTTATCACGTAACTTTAAACAATAGTAGTGCAACCACTGCTGGAACAACAGATGTTTACTACAAATACAGAACATCAGTAAATGGTAAATACTACTTCAGTGATGCAGCGTTAACAACCGCACTTTCTGGCGATATTGGA